>NZ_BCBQ01000064.1:0-38747 GCF_001320885.1 Pseudomonas sp. NBRC 111140 | reverse complement strand
GCTAGCGATGCCCGCCCACGATTTCGTCAGCCCAGACAGCATTCGCGCGCAGTTCTCTGCCGCCATGTCGCTCATGTACAAACAGGAAGTGCCGCTGTACGGCACGCTGCTGGAGCTGGTGAGCGAAATCAACCAGCAGGTCATGGCCCAGCAACCCGAAGTGGCCGAGGCCCTGCGCTGGACCGGCGAAATCGAACGCCTGGACCAGGAGCGCCACGGCGCCATCCGCGTGGGCACCGCTGAAGAGCTGGCCACCATCGCGCGTCTGTTCGCGGTCATGGGCATGCAGCCGGTCGGCTACTACGACCTCAGCTCTGCCGGCGTGCCGGTGCACTCCACTGCCTTCCGTGCGGTGCACGAGCAGGCGCTGCACGTCAGCCCGTTCCGTGTATTCACCTCGCTGCTGCGCCTGGAGCTGATCGACAACCCGCAGCTGCGCGAGTTGGCCCAGAGCATTCTGGCCAAACGCCAGATCTTCACTGCCCGCGCCCTCGAGCTGATCGCCCAGTGCGAACGTGATGGCGGCCTTAACGCAGCGGATGCCGAAGCCTTCGTGCAAGAAGCCCTGCACACTTTCCGCTGGCACCATGACGCCACCGTCACAGCCGAGCAATACCAGCAGTTGCACGACCAGCATCGCCTGATCGCCGATGTGGTGGCCTTCAAGGGCCCGCACATCAACCACCTCACGCCGCGTACCCTGGACATCGATGCAATCCAGGTCGGCATGCCGGCCAAGGGCATCCCGCCAAAGGCCGTGGTCGAAGGCCCGCCCACTCGTCGCCACCCGATCCTGCTGCGCCAGACCAGCTTCAAGGCCCTGCAGGAAAGGGTCGCGTTCAGCGACCAGCAAGGTAGCGAAGGCAGCCACACCGCGCGCTTTGGCGAGATTGAGCAACGCGGCGCGGCGCTGACGCCGAAAGGCCGCCAGCTGTACGACAAACTGCTCGACGCTACCCGCGCCGCGTTGGGTGGCGCACCGGCCGAGGCCAATGCCGAGCGCTACATGGCGCTGCTGAAGGCAACCTTTGCCGAATTCCCGGACGACCTGGCGCAGATGCGCGAGCAAGGCCTGGCGTATTTCCGCTATTTCGCGACTGAGAAAGGCCTGGCCGCGCGTGACCAGGAAGGCCGCCCGACTACCCTGCAAGGGCTGATCGACGCTGGCCATGTGCACTTCGAAGCGCTGGTGTACGAGGACTTCCTGCCGGTGAGCGCGGCGGGGATCTTCCAGTCCAACCTGGGCGACGACGCGCAGGCCGAGTACGGCAGCAACGCCAACCGCGATGCCTTCGAAGCGGCGTTGGGGCTGCAGGTGCAGGATGAGCTGGCGTTGTATGCACAAAGCGAACGCCGCTCGCTGCAAGCCTGCGCACAAGCATTGAACCTGGGTTCGATGTAAGGGCTTCCGTCCCTTTCGCGGGCTCGCCCGCGAAAGGGACGGCACAGGCGATCAGAGAGGCGGCAGGATTTCCACATCGGGCAAATCCATCGCCGCCACCTCCTGCTCCAGAAACACACTCAAGCGCCGCAACCGCTCGCCGCCTCGCCGGGTTCGCGGCCACACAAGGTAGTAATCCATCCCGCTGGGCACGGCCGTCGGCCAAGGCAGGCTCAAGCGCTTTTGCGCCACGTCCTCGGCCACCATCAGTAAATCGCCCATTGAAATCCCGTAGCCCCGCGCGGCGGCAATCATGCCCAGCTCCAGTGTGTCGAACACCTGGCCACCCTTGAGCGACACCTTGTCGCCAAGCCCCATGCGCTCCAGCCACTCCCGCCAATCGCGCTTGTCCACCGTGGGGTGCAGCAACTCGATGCTAGCCAGCCGGCACACGTCCCAGGGTTGTTCGTCGAGCAGGTCAGGCGCACCGACCGGGATCAGCAGCTCCGGGAACAGCTTGCGCACCTCCCAGTCTGCGGGGAACACCCCATCACTGAGCAACACCGCGCAATCGAACGGCTCCTGGTTGAAGTCCACATGGTCGACGTCCATCCACGCGCTGGTCAGTTGCACCTCGTTACCCGGTTGCAGGTGGCGAAAACGGCTCAGGCACGCCAGCAGCCAGCGCATGGTCAGGGTCGATGGGGCTTTCATGCGCAGAATATCGTCTTCGCCACACAAGGTTTCGCAAGCCCGCTCAAACGCCGCGAAACCTTCACGTACACCCGGCAGCAACACCCGCCCCGCTTCGGTCAGTTGCAGGCTGCGGCCACTGCGCACGAACAGGCGGCAGGCAAAATGCTCCTCGAGTGTGCGGATATGCCGGCTGATGGCGCTTTGGGTGATCGAAAGCTCCTCGCCAGCACGGGTGAAGGAGCTTAGCCGCGCGGCAGCTTCGAATGCGCGCAAGGCATACAGCGGTGGTAGCTGGCGTGACATGTGGTACCTGCAATATGGGCGTATGACGTGAATCACCGAGGAGCATATATGCATGAGTTCAACTCATGCCAACTATCGGATTTATCCTTTTGTGCAAAGTTGACCGAAGCCTCAGAATCGCCGTTCGTTGATCACCCCAGAATGAAGGATCGCCCCCATGCACGTCGCGCCCACCACAGAACTCAAGGCTTTGCTGCGCCTGGCCGGGCCGCTGATTGCCTCGCAGTTGGCGCACATGCTGATGGTGCTGACCGACACCCTGATGATGGCCCGCATCAGCCCCCAGGCCTTGGCCGGTGGTGGCCTGGGGGCGGCCAGCTACTCGTTCGTGTCGATTTTCTGCCTGGGCGTGATCGCCGCAGTCGGCACCCTGGTTGCGATTCGCAAGGGCGCCAATGACATCGAGGGTGCCACCCGCCTGGCGCAGAACGGTTTGTGGCTGGCCTGGGGCCTGGCGCTGTTCGCCGCGCTGGTGCTGTGGAACCTTCAGCCGGTTCTGCTGCTGTTCGGGCAACAGCCCGAAAACGTGGCCTCGGCCGCAGAATTCCTCACCCTGCTGCCGCTGGCCCTGCCCGGCTACCTGACCTTCATGGCCTTGCGCGGCTTCACCAGCGCACTGGGCCGCTCGACCCCGGTGATGGTCATCAGCCTGGTCGGCACCGTGCTCAACTACCTGTTCAACGTGGCGTTGATCGAAGGCATGTTCGGCCTGCCCAAGCTGGGCCTGATGGGCATCGGCCTGGTCACCGCCGTGGTGTCGATGGGCATGGCCATTGCCTTGGCATTGTATATCCGCTGGCACTCGGCCTACGCCGCCTACCCACTGCGCAAGGGCCTGTCGCGCCCATCGCTGCCGGCACTGCGCGAGCTGTGGCGGCTGGGCCTGCCGATTGGCGGCACTTATATGGTGGAAGTGGGCCTGTTCGCCTTCGCCGCGCTGTGCATGGGCGTGCTGGGCAGCACCGAACTGGCGGCGCACCAGATCGCCCTGCAGATCGTGTCCACGGCGTTCATGGTACCGACTGGCTTGTCGTATGCGGTCACCATGCGCGTGGGCCTGTACTACGGCGCTGGCAACCTGCTGGCAGCACGCAGCGCCGGGCGTGTGGGCATTGGCTTCGGGGCAATGATCATGTTTGCCTTTGCCGCGTTGTTCCTGCTGCTGCCCGAGGCGCTGGTGGGGCTGTTCATCGACCGCAATGACCCAGCCTTCGCCGCGATTTTCCAAGTGGCCGTGCAGTTGTTGATGGTGGCAGCGTGGTTCGAGCTGTTCGACGGCATGCAGACAATTGCCATGGGCTCGATCCGTGGGCTCAAGGACGCCAAGACCACCTTCTTGATCGGTCTGGTGTGCTACTGGCTGGTGGGGGCGCCGAGCGCCTGGTTGTTCACCTTCACCCTGGGCGGGGGAGCAGTGGGTATCTGGTGGGGGCTGGCGCTGGGGTTGGCGTGTGCGGCGGTGGCGCTGACCTTTGGCTTTGAGTGGCGGATGAAGCGGCTGTTGAGAAAGGCTGATTTGTCTGGTGGGACTGCGGTGTCTGTTTGATTGCAGGGGCTGCCTTGCAGCCCTATCGCGACACAAGGCCGCGATGGAGGGCAAAGCCCTCCCCTACGACCTCACAGGCTAACCAGCTTCGGCCTGCTGCAATCCAGCAAGAACTCGATCAACTCACCGACCGGCAATGGCTTGCTGACCAAGAAGCCCTGCACCTGGTCACACCCAAACCCGCGCAACAGCGCCAACTGCTCTTCACGTTCCACCCCCTCGGCCACCACCTCGAGGTTGAGGTTGTGCGCCAGGTTGATCATGGCGTGCACCAGCTTGCGGTTCTCTTCACGCATTTCCATTTCCGCAACGAAGCTGCGGTCCACCTTGAGCAAGGTAATCGGCAGACTGTTGAGGTGCACGAACGAAGAAAACCCGGTGCCGAAATCATCGAGCGAAAAGCGCACACCCAGGCGCCCCAGCGCGTCCATGGTCTGGCGCACCAGCTCGTTACGACGCATCACCGCCGTTTCGGTCAGTTCGAACTCCAGCCAGCGGGCATCCACACCGTGCTCAAGGATCAACCGGCTCAAGGTGGCCAACAACTGGCTGTCCTGGAACTGGCGGAAACTCAGGTTTACCGCCATGTGCAACGGCTCCAGGCCGCGCTCGCACAGGGCCTGCATATCGCGCAGGGCGCGGGAAATCACCCAGTAACCCAAGGGCACGATCAGGCCGCTCTGCTCGGCCAGTGGCACGAACTCGCTGGGTGGCAGCAGCCCGCGCTCGGCATGGCGCCAGCGCACCAGCGCTTCCAGGCCGACGATGCGCCCGTCTGCCAGGTTCATCCGCGGCTGATAGTGCAGCTCCAGCTCGTCGCGGCGCAGGGCACGGCGCAGTTCGCTTTCCAGGTCGGCAAGGCTGCGGGCGTTGCGGTTGATACGTTCGTTGAACACATGGAAGGTGCAGCCCTGGCTGCCCTTGGCCTGACGCATGGCGATATGCGCGTGCCACATCAGCGGATCGGCGCCGCTCTGCGCGCGAGCATGGGCCAGGCCCAGGCTGCAGCCCAGCAGCAGGCTTTCGCCGTCGATCCAGTAGGGTTCGGCCAAGGCCTCGACGATGCGTTCGGCAATCCATTCGGCGCGATTGGCGTCGCGGCGTGTGTCGATCAACAAGGCGAACTCGTCGCTACCCAGACGTGCCAGCTGGTCACCCGCCTCCAGCTGATGTTTCAGCCGTGCCACTACCTGCAGGATCAGGCGGTCACCACTCTGGTGACCAAGGGCGTCATTGACGTGGCGGAAGTTGTCCAGGTCCAGGTGGCCAAGCGCAACGCCACGGCCTTCGTTTTCGGCCAGGCGTGCGTTGAGCAAAGCCTGGAAGCCCTGGCGGTTGGCGATGCCGGTCAGCGGGTCCTGCTCGGCCAGGCGCTGCAAGGTGGCCACCAGCACGCTGCGCTCACGCACATGGCGCAGTGAGCGGCGCAGGCCATCGGCATTGAGCTGGTCGCGCACCAGCCAGTCGCTGACGGCGCTGGGCGGTGCCTCGGGCTCATGGTCGAGCAGCAGGATGGTCGGCAGCTCGCAACGCCCGGGAGCGGGCTGCAAGGCTGGCGTCGCCAACACGACGGCATGGCGATCATGGCTGAACAGGCTGTCGATCGCCTCCCAGTTCGGCGCGGTCAACAGTACGGCGCTGCCGCCCAGTGCAGGCATGCACGCGCGCAACACGGCGGCCCATTCCGGCTCATCGGCCAACAGCAGCAAACGCAAAGGTTCGACAGGCGTGGACAAGCGGGCTCCTTAGGGCTTGACGGTGCAACGAGATCTGGCGGGTATGCTACTGTATTTAATGAAAATGATTTTCACTTTTATACATGTTTCTGGGGTAGCAGCCCGACGTATTTTGTCGTGCATCCTGCGCGAAACGAAACAAACCGGCAAATATGATTTTTTCAGCTACTAGCATTAGTGGCACTAATAGTTAGGCGGACAAAAGTCTGACTCAGACGTCAGACGGTCGCGCCACAACCGCTCCATGCCTGTTAGAATGCGCGGCTATTTTCTGGCGACCCCCGGTTTCTAGCATGTCCCGACTCAATCCCCGGCAGCAGGAAGCCCGTGACTATGTCGGCGGCCCTCTTTTGGTGCTCGCCGGTGCAGGCTCGGGCAAGACCAGCGTGATCACGCGCAAGATTGCCCACCTCATCCAGAACTGCGGCATCCGTGCCCAGTACATCGTGGCGATGACCTTTACCAACAAGGCCGCGCGCGAGATGAAGGAGCGTGTCGGCACCTTGTTGCGCCCGGGGGAAGGCCGAGGGCTTACGGTGTGCACGTTCCACAACCTGGGCCTGAACATCATCCGCAAGGAGCACGAGCGCCTCGGCTACAAGCCGGGCTTCTCGATCTTCGACGAGTCCGACATCAAGGCGTTGCTGTCGGACATCATGCAGAAGGAATACTCCGGCGACGACGGCATCGACGAGATCAAGAACATGATCGGTGCCTGGAAGAACGACCTTATCCTGCCGCCAGAGGCCCTGGAAAAAGCACGCAACCCGCGCGAGCAGACCGCCGCCATCGTCTACACCCACTACCAGCGCACGCTCAAGGCGTTCAACGCGGTGGACTTCGACGACCTGATCTTGCAGCCGGTCAAGTTGTTCCAGGAGCACCCCGAAGTGCTGGAGCGCTGGCAGAACCGCGTGCGCTACCTGCTGGTGGACGAATACCAGGACACCAACGCCAGCCAGTACCTATTGGTGAAGATGCTGATCGGCATGCGCAACCAGTTCACCGTGGTGGGCGACGACGACCAGTCGATCTACGCCTGGCGAGGTGCCCGCCCGGAAAACCTGATGCTGCTCAAGGAGGACTACCCCTCCCTGAAGATCGTCATGCTCGAACAGAACTACCGCTCCACCAGCCGCATCCTGCGCTGCGCCAACGTGCTGATTGCCAACAACCCGCACGCGTTCGAAAAGCAGCTGTGGAGCGAAATGGGCGTAGGCGACGAGATCCGCGTGATCCGCTGCAAAAACGAGGAAGCCGAGGCCGAACGCGTGGCCATGGAAATCCTCACCTTGCACCTGCGCACCAACCGCCCGTACAGCGACTTCGCCATCCTCTACCGAGGCAACTACCAGGCCAAGCTGATCGAACTGAAGCTGCAGCACCACCAGGTGCCGTATCGCCTGTCGGGCGGCAACAGCTTCTTCGGCCGCCAGGAGGTCAAGGACCTGATGGCCTACCTGCGCTTGCTGGTGAACCCGGACGATGACAACGCCTACTTGCGGGTGATCAACGTACCGCGCCGGGAAATCGGCTCCACCACCCTGGAAAAGCTCGGCAACTACTCCACCGAACGCGGCATTTCGATGTACGCCGCCAGCGAGGAGTTGGGCTTGGGCGAGCACCTGGACGCCCGCTACACCGAACGTTTGCAGCGCTTCAAGCACTGGCTGGACGGGGTGCGTCACAAGGTCGCCCTGGAAGACCCGATTGCCGCACTGCACGAGATGATCCGCGACATCGACTACGAGAACTGGATCCGCCAGCAGACCGCCAGCGACAAGGCTGCGGACTTCCGTATCAGCAACGTCTGGTTCCTGGTCGAAGCGCTGAAAAACACCCTCGAGAAGGATGAAGAGGGTGACATGACCATCGAGGACGCCATCGGCAAGCTGGTGCTGCGCGACATGCTCGAGCGCCAGCAGGAAGAGGAAGAAAACGCCGAAGGTGTGCAGATGATGACCCTGCACGCCTCCAAGGGCCTGGAGTTCCCTTACGTATTCATCATGGGCATGGAAGAGGAAATCCTCCCGCACCGCTCCAGCATCGAGGCCGACACCATCGAAGAGGAACGCCGCCTGGCCTACGTGGGCATTACCCGCGCGCGCCAGACTCTGGCCTTCACCTTCGCTGCCAAGCGCAAGCAGTACGGTGAAATCATCGACTGCACGCCAAGCCGGTTCCTCGACGAACTGCCTCCGGACGACCTGGCCTGGGAGGGCCTGGACGATGCACCGGTCGAGGTGAAGGCCGCACGCGGCAACAACGCCCTGGCCGATATCCGGGCAATGCTCAAACGCTGATCAACCATTACTCTTTAACTTTGCCGCTATTTGCGGCCACCTTTGCTACATCGAGGAAAACAAAGTGGAAGCACTGCATCAGAAGATTCGCGAAGAAGGCATCGTGCTTTCCGATCAGGTTCTCAAAGTCGACGCGTTTCTCAACCACCAGATCGATCCGGCGCTGATGCAGCTGATCGGTGACGAGTTCGCCCGCCTGTTCGCCGACGCCGGCGTGACCAAGATCGTCACCATCGAAGCCTCGGGCATTGCCCCGGCAGTGATGACAGGCCTGAAGCTGGGCGTGCCGGTGATCTTCGCGCGCAAGCATCAGTCGCTGACCTTGACCGAAAACCTGCTGACTGCCTCGGTGTATTCCTTCACCAAGCAGACCGAGAACACCGTGGCCATCTCGCCACGCCACCTCAACAGCAGCGACCGCGTGCTGGTGATCGACGACTTCCTGGCCAACGGCAAGGCGTCGCAGGCGCTGATTTCGATCATCAAGCAAGCCGGCGCCACCGTGGCCGGCCTGGGCATCGTGATCGAGAAGTCGTTCCAGGGCGGCCGTGCCGAGCTGGACAGCCAAGGCTACCGCGTTGAATCGCTGGCCCGGGTGAAGTCGCTGGAAGGTGGTGTGGTCAGCTTCATCGAATAAGCACCATTGGGGGCCGCTTTGCGGCCCTTTCGCGGCACAAGGCCGCTCCTACAGGAATACGCATAACCCTTGTAGGAGCGGCCTTGTGTCGCGATGGGCTGCAAAGCAGCCCCAGCTATTCATCAGGACGCCGCCAACCCCGCCAGTAGCAACCGCTGATAAAGCTCTTCCTTCAGCCCATGCGGCCTATCAAGCTGCATCCGCTTCAGGTGCCCCTCATACCCCTCCGGCCCCGGCGCATCCAACGCTGCCTTGCCCAGCTCCAGCACCTCGCTCAGCTTGAACTTGCTCTTCAACCAGTTCAGCGCCCGCAACAAGTCCCGCTCTTCAGCCGTAAAGTCCGTCCCCATCGGGTACTCCGGGAACAACCGCGCATGCCGCGCCTTGATCGCCTCCAGCCGCTGTGGCGTATTGTCGGTAAAGCGAGCGTCCAGCTGAAAGCCCTTGGGCAGCTTGCCGGCCGCTTTGGCCTGCTCGATGAGCCCCTGCTGGAACCGTGAATCACACACCGCCAGCAACCGCGCAATCACTTCGCTGTCGGTCTGCCCACGCAAATCGGCAATGCCATATTCGGTCACCACGATATCGCGCAGGTGCCGGGGGATGGTGCAGTGGCCATAGGTCCAGAACAGGTTCGAGCTCACCTCCCCACCCGCCTCGCGCCAACTGCGCAGCAACAGGATCGAACGTCCGCCCTCCAGCGCATGGCCTTGGGCGACGAAGTTGTACTGCCCGCCCACGCCGCTGAGCACGCGGCCGTCCTCCAGTTGATCGGCCACCCCGGCGCCGAGCAGGGTCATACCGAACGCCGTGTTGATAAAACGCGCATCGCGGCGCTGGCGACGCTTGAGTTCCTCTTGCCCGTACAGCTCGTTGATGAAGCTGATACGGGTCATGGCAAACCGCGCGCGCTGTTCCAGTGGCATTTCCCTCAACCGTTGGTAGAACGCCTGCGGGCCAAGGAAAAAACCGCCATGCACCACGGGCCCCTGCTCATCCGCCGGGCGCCGCAGCAGGCCTGCTTCGGCCAGCACCAGCAGGCCGTTGACGAACATTTCGCTGCAGCCGTACAGGCCTTGGGCAAACGTATCCAGCCCCCCTTCCCGCTCGATCAGTGACTGCCAAGGGCCAACATCCAATTCTTCCAGCAAGGCACGGTAGCCTGCGTTGTCACCCTGGCGCGCCAGCAGCGCGGCGGCGACTGCATCACCCATGGCACCGATGCCGATTTGCAAAGTGCCGCCGTCACGCACCAGGCTGCTGGCGTGCAAGCCGATGCAGTGGTCCTGGGTGCCGACCGGCATGTTCGGCGTGGAGAACAGCCGGCGCTGCTCGGCTTCGTCGATCAACAGGTCGAAGGCATCGATGGGCAGTTCCGCATCGCCCGGCATGTAAGGCAGCTCGGCGTGCACCTGGCCGAGCATGAGGATGGTTTCGCCGGCCGCACGGCGCTTGGCGATCATCGGCAGCAGGTCGAGGGTGATGTCGGGGTTGCAGGCCAGGCTCAAGTGAACAGGCTTTTCAGGTGTGGCGGCCACCATTTGCGCAATCAGGTTCAAACCTTTGGCGTTGATGTCGCGGGCGGCGTGGCTGTAATTGCTGCTGATGTAGTCCTGCTGGGCCGATTCGCTGTGCAGCAGGCTGCCGGGCTGCATGAAGAACTGCTCTACGCGAATGTTTGGTGGCAGGCTGTCGTTGCGCAAGTCGGCGAGGTAGGTGAGCTCTTCGTAGTCGGCGAAGACGCGCTCGACGAAGGGTTCGAGAAAGCGCCGTTGCAGGCCGTCACCCAATGGCGGGCGGCCGAGGGACAACGCGGTGTAGATGGTCAGCCGTCGCTCGGGCAACTCGCGCACTCGGGCGTAGAGCGCGTTGACGAATGCATTGGGTTTCCCCAAGCCCAACGGCAGGCCCATGTGGATATGAGCAGGCAGGCGCGACAGGACTTGCTCGACAGCCAGGTCGATGGAGCAGAGGTGCATCGGGGCCTCCTGAGACATCCATGGGTTCAGGGGTTGGACACAGTCCGGGCGTGATTGGTTGCCTGTACCGGCCCCTTCACGGGCGAACCCGCGACAGGGAGAGTGCCGGCACCCCAAAAACAAAGCCCGCCATCAATGGCGGGCCTCGTGCGATTCAGCTGTGTCTTACAGGCCGGACATTTTCTTGATCGCCCCTTTCAGGTCGTCATCCGAGCAGTCCGCGCAGGTGCCTTTGGGCGGCATGGCGTTGATACCGGTAATGGCCTTGGCCAGGATGCCGTCGAGGCCGCCCTGGTGATCGGCGCGCTCTTTCCACGCGGCGGTATCGCCAATTTTCGGTGCCCCCAGCAGGCCAGTGCCATGACAGGCATTGCAGTGCTTGGCGATGATGTCATCTGGCGTCTTGGCGCCCCCGCCCCCCGCTGCTGCAGCCACTTCCATGCCCTTGCATTCCTGGCCCTGGACGCACACCTGGCCAACCGGCTCCAGGCGTTTGGCGATGTCGTCATTGGTCGCAGCGGTTGCGCTCATTGCCCAGAGGGCGAATACGGCTGCTGGTACGGCCAGCATCTTCTTGATTTGGTTCACGCGAACACCCTCATGGTGGCTAATCACGCTCGCGGCCACGGATCGGCGAGCGTTGAAAAGTATAGCGGGAACCCAGAGGCCGTGAAACGACCCCACACGGGAAAGGGGTATTGCCGAATCAATGCACTGCGCTGGATCAAAAGTTTGAAGGCGTCGCCGCACTGATCAACCGCGCCGGCTGGTCGAACGGGTTGCGAAAGCGATGCGGGCGAGTGCTTTCAAAGTAGTAGCTATCGCCTTCTTCGAGGATGAAGATCTCGTTGCCGACCACCAGTTCCAGGCGCCCCTCAAGCAGGATGCCGGTTTCCTCGCCGTCGTGGGTGAGCATCTCGGCACCGGTGTCGGCACCTGGCGGGTACACCTCGGTGAGAAAGGCGATGGCACGATTGGGGTGCGACTTGCCGACCAGCTTCATGGTCACCGCACCGTCCGAGATATCGATCAGCTCATGGGCCTTGTAGACGATCTGCGTGGGGCTTTCAGGTTCCAGCTCGACCGAAAAGAACTCGACCATGGACATGGGAATCCCACTCAACACCTTGCGCAGCGAGCTGATGGAGGGGCTTACGCTGTTCTTCTCGATCATCGAGATGGTGCTGTTGGTCACGCCGGCACGCTTGGCGAGTTCGCGCTGGGACAGGCCCTTGAGCTTGCGGATGGCTTGCAGTCGTTCGCCGACGTCCAAAGCTGGAGCCTCCTGAAACGGTGGGAAGGGGGGTGAATGTGAACGATATCATGGCAATGCCGTTCAGTATTTACAACACACCGCCCTTCAACCTGTCCGCTTCAGCGTGTCATTCGCCGATGTAGTCCCGCGGCACCCGCTTCAAGTTGCAGAATATCTGGTACGGAATGGTGCCCGCCTGTGCGGCCACTTCGCTGGCCAGCACCTGCTTGCCCCACAGTTCGACCGGGCTGCCGACGGTGGCTTGAGGCACGTCGGTCAGGTCGATGTTGAGCATGTCCATCGACACCCGGCCAATCAGCTGGGTGCGCTGGCCGGCGACCAGCACTGGGGTGCCGTTGGGCGCCTGGCGTGGGTAACCATCGGCGTAGCCCATGGCGACCACGCCAACGCGGGTTGGCCGTGGGCTGACGAACTTGGCGCCATAGCCTACCGGCTCGCCGGCAGGCAACTCACGCACGCTGATCACCCGAGATTGCAGGGTCATCACCGGCTGCAACCGCGCGGCTTCTGCCTGAGGCACTTCGAACGGAGTGGCGCCGTACAGCATCAGGCCCGGGCGTACCCAGTCACTGGGCGCCTGCGGCCAACCCAGCACGCCGGGCGAGTTGCGCAGGCTGCATTCGGCCGCCAGGCCCTGGCGGGCGGCCTCGAACACAGCGATCTGCTGGGCAGTGGCGTCGGCATCCAGTTCGTCGGCGCGGGCGAAGTGGCTCATCAGCACGATGCGCGCAACCTTGCCGCAGGCCAACAGGCGCTGGTAGGCGTCGTGGTAGTCCTTGGGGTGCAGGCCGACGCGGTGCATGCCGCTGTCTAGCTTCAGCCAAACGGTGAGCGGCTTGTGCAGTTGGGTTTTCTCGATGGCTTCGAGCTGCCACAGCGAGTGCACCACGCACCACAGGTCGTGCTCGGCAATCAGCGCCAGCTCGCTGGCTTCGAAAAAGCCTTCCAGCAACAGCACCGGGGCCTTGATACCGGCGGCGCGCAGCTCCAGCGCCTCTTCGATGCAGGCCACGGCGAAGCCGTCGGCTTCGGCCTCCAGGGCCAGGGCGCAGCGCACGGCACCGTGGCCATAGGCATCGGCCTTGATCACGGCGAGGGCTTTGGCACCGGTCAGTTCACGGGCCAGACGGTAGTTGTGGCGCAGGGCCTGGAGGTCGATCAGGGCGCGGGCGGGACGCATGGCGGCTGCCTTATGGTGGTTCACAGGTTGAAAACGGTGTTGGGTTCTTCGCGGCTAAAGCCGCTCCCACAGGGGACCCCTCAATGTCCATGAACATGCGGTCCGTGTGGGAGCGGCTTTAGCCGCGAAGAGGCCGGTGCAGGCTATTACTGCTGGTGAGCCGGCGCGGTCTGCCCGTGCTTGGCCACTTCCCGGCTGTTGCCATAACGGGAAATGTCCAGGCCTTCGGCACTGATCTGCGGCTTCTTGCGCGCGATCAGGTCGGCCAGCAGGCGACCGGAGCCACACGCCATGGTCCAGCCCAAGGTACCGTGACCGGTGTTCAGGAACAGGTTACGGAACGCTGTGGCGCCAACGATTGGCGTGCCGTCCGGGGTCGCCGGGCGCAGGCCGGTCCAGAAGCTGGCCTGGCTCAGGTCACCGCCGCGAGGATAAAGGTCGTTGACGATCATCTCCAGCGTTTCGCGCCGACGCGGGTTCAGCGACAGGTCAAAACCGGCGATTTCAGCCATGCCGCCGACACGGATGCGGTTGTCGAAACGGGTGATGGCGACTTTGTAGGTTTCGTCGAGGATGGTCGACGTCGGCGCCATGTCGCCGTTGGTGATCGGCACGGTCAGCGAGTAGCCTTTCAGCGGGTACACCGGGGCTTTGATGCCCAGCGGCTTGAGCATCTGCGGCGAGTAGCTGCCCAACGCCAGCACATAGCGGTCGGCAGTTTCCAGCTTGCCGTCGATCCACACACCATTGATGCGGTCGCCTGCGAAGTCCAGGCGCTGGATGTCCTGGCCGAAGCGGAACTCCACGCCCAGTTTCAGCGCCATGTCGGCCAGTTTGGTGGTGAACAGCTGGCAGTCGCCCGTCTGATCATTTGGCAGGCGCAGGGCACCGGCCAGGATGTCTTTGACGCCGGCCAGGGCAGGTTCGACGCGGGCAATGCCGTCGCGGTCGAGCAGCTCGTAAGGCACGCCGGACTGCTCGAGCACGGCAATGTCCTTGGCCGCGGCATCCACCTGGGCCTGGGTGCGGAACAGCTGGGTGGTACCCAGGCTGCGGTTTTCGTAGTTGATGCCGGTTTCGGCGCGCAGTTCATCGAGGCAGTCACGGCTGTACTCGGACAGACGCACCATGCGCTCCTTGTTCACCGCGTAACGGCTGGCGGTGCAGTTGCGCAGCATCTGCGCCATCCACAGGTACTGATCGACGTCGCCGGTGAGCTTGATGGCCAGGGGCGCGTGGCGCTCGAGCAGCCACTTGATGGCTTTCAGTGGCACACCCGGGGCAGCCCAGGGCGAGGCATAGCCGGGCGAGATCTGGCCGGCGTTGGCAAAGCTGGTTTCCATGGCCACCGCCGGCTGGCGGTCGACCACCGTCACTTCAAAACCTTGCCGGGCCAGGTAGTAGGCACTGGCGGTTCCGATTACACCGCTACCAAGTACCAGAACTCGCATCGTTTTATCCCTCACACGCGGCGTGCCGCAGACTTTTATTGAAATGGCATGAATGGGCGCAGTATAGGAATTTGAGACCAGTGCAATTCACTATATAAAAGCCTATTATTGGCGAGAATTCTCGGCAAAATCGCCTTTCACGGAGGGGCATCCCCTATGAGAACCCAGCACCAGAGCAAGCGTGAACTGGACAAGATCGACCGCAACATCCTGCGGATCCTGCAGAATGACGGCCGTATTTCCTTCACCGAACTGGGCGAGAAAGTTGGGCTGTCCACCACCCCTTGCACCGAGCGGGTTCGCCGCCTGGAGCGCGAGGGCATCATCATGGGCTACAACGCCCGCCTGAACCCGCAGCACCTCAAGGGCAGCCTGCTGGTGTTCGTGGAAATCAGCCTGGACTACAAGTCGGGCGACACCTTCGAAGAGTTCCGCCGTGCGGTGCTGAAGCTGCCGCACGTACTGGAGTGCCATTTGGTATCCGGTGACTTCGACTACCTGGTGAAAGCGCGCATTTCGGAGATGGCCTCGTACCGCAAGCTGCTCGGCGACATCCTGCTGAAGCTGCCGCACGTGCGCGAATCGAAGAGCTACATCGTGATGGAAGAAGTCAAAGAAAGCCTCTGCCTGCCGATCCCGGACTGAGGCTAGACCAGCACCTGGCGGGTGGTGGCTATGAACTGGTGGACCAGCTGCTCGGCGGCGGGGTCGATCATCGGCTCAGGGCCACGGCCACGCGGGCAGGCCATGCGCGGCGTGGTGCCGAACAGGCGGCAGATCATCGGCCGCTCTTCATACACCGTGCAGCCATTGGGGCCCAGGTGCACGCAGTCCAGACGCTCCAGCGCGGCGCTCTGCTCTTCCTGGGACTTGCGCGGCAGGCGGGCCATTTCTTCCGCCGACGTAGTGACCGGGCCGCAGCAGTCGTGGCAGCCGGGCTCGCACTCGAATGAGGGGATGAGTTCGCGCAGGAAGTGGATCTTGTGGCGGTTGCAGGACATGGCGGAATACAAAGCAAGGATCTTGACCGGATTATAGGCCCATTCGCGGGCGCAGCCCTCGTCTTGTTGCCCGCCACCCTACCCCGGCTTATCCTCCTCCCCTAGCCCACCAGCCCCAGGACCGAGCCCAATGATCCACAGCGCGCAGCACGCCGCATCCTATTACGCCGCCAGCAGCGCGCCACACCCTGACCACGCCTTTCTGCAAGGTGAACACAGCGCTGACGTGTGCATCATCGGCGGCGGCTACTCGGGCCTGAACACCGCCATCGAGCTGGCCGAACGCGGCTTATCGGTGATCCTGCTGGAGGCACGCAAACTTGGCTGGGGTGCCAGCGGGCGAAATGGCGGGCAACTGATCCGTGGCGTCGGCCACGGCCTGGAGCAGTTCCTCCCGGTGATTGGCGAGGACGGCGTGCGCAGCATGAAGCTGATGGGCCTGGAGGCCGTGCAGATCGTCCGCGAGCGCGTCGAGAAGCATGCCATCGCCTGCGACCTGACGTGGGGCTACTGCGACCTGGCCAACAAACCCGCCGAACTGCTGGGCTTTGCCGAAGACGCCGAGGAGCTGCGCAGCCTGGGCTATGCGCATGAGCTACGGCTGGTCGGCAAGGACGATATCCACAGCGTGGTCGGTGCCGACTGCTATGTGGGCGGGCTGATCGACATGGGTTCCGGCCATCTGCACCCGCTGAACCTGGCCCTGGGCGAAGCGGCCGTGGCCAGCCGCCTGGGCGTGAAGCTGTTCGAGCAGTCCGAGGTCACCCGCATCGACTACGGCCCCGAAGTGCAGGTGCATACCGCCCAGGGCCGGGTACGCGCCAAGACATTGGTACTGTGCTGCAACGCCTACCTCAACGGCCTCAACCGCGAGCTGGGCGGCAAGGTGCTGCCGGCCGGCAGCTACATCATCGCCACCGAGCCACTGGGCGAAGAACGCGCCCGCGCATTGCTGCCGCAGAACATGGCGGTGTGTGACCAGCGCGTGGCGCTGGACTACTATCGCCTGTCCGCCGACCAACGCCTGCTGTTCGGCGGTGCCTGCCACTATTCAGGGCGCGACCCGAAAGACATCGCCGCCTACATGCGGCCGAAGATGCTCAAAGTGTTCCCGCAGTTGGCCGACGTGCGCATCGACTACCAGTGGGGCGGCATGATCGGCATTGGCGCCAACCGCCTGCCGCAGGTCGGCCGCCTGGCCAGCCAGCCGAACGTGTATTACGCACAGGCCTACTCGGGCCATGGCCTCAACGCCACCCACCTGGCCGCGCGCCTGTTGGGCGAGGCCATCAGTGGCCAGGAAAGCGGGCGTTTCGATCTGTTCGCCAAGGTGCCGCATATCACCTTCCCCGGCGGCAAGCACCTGCGCTCGCCGCTGCTGGCGTTGGGGATGCTATGGCACAGGCTCAAAGAGCTGGCCTGACAGCTGGCGCGGTCAGTGTAGGAGCGGCCTTGCGTCGCGAAAGGGGTGCGAAGCGCCCCCAGGTTTCCAGCTTCGCCACAGATATCGCTGGGGCCGCTTTGCGGCCCTTTCGCGACGCAAGGCCGCTCCTACAGGGACCGCGCAGCGTCACATTGGTCAGTCCTTCCAGAAGGGTTTGCGCCCTTCTGTACGGGCCTGCTCCCAGCTCAGCCCGACATCGCGCAACTCGTCATCGGTCAGTTGCAGCAGCGCCCTGCGGGTATGCCAGCGATGCAGCATCAGCCCCAAACGCCCGAGTCCTTGCGGCGCGTTGAACACCTTGGCCTGCTGCCCGGCTTCCAGCTCCTTGGCCAACAGTTGCAAGCGCACATCGCTCATGCCACCCATCACTGCACCCTCCCGTTCAGTTGATACCGTGGAGAAAGCATGCGCGTCGGCACCATCGACAATACAGATCCAATACAGCCTTATTATTCCCATACAGAATTAGCCATTGGCCGACTGAATGCTGTATTTTCACCCCAACTGTACCGGTCGCTATGCCAATGCAGCGCAGGAGTATGCCGTGACCCTTTACCTGAACCTCGCCGAACTACTCGGCGCCCGCATCGAGCAGGGCCTGTACCGCCCCGGCCAACGCCTGCCGTCGGTACGAGCCCTGAGCGTGGAGCATGGGGTCAGCCTAAGCACCGTGCAGCAGGCCTATCGCATGCTCGAAGACAGCGGCATGGTCTCGCCACGGCCCAAGTCCGGCTACTTCGTCAGTGACCACCGCCACCTGCCGGCCCTGCCTGCCGTCAGCCGCCCGGCCCAGCGCCCGGTGGATATTTCACAGTGGGAGCAGGTGCTGGAGCTGATACGCAGCACCCCGCGCAAGGACGTGATCCAGCTTGGTCGTGGCATGCCCGACATCGACAGCCCCACCCTAAAGCCGCTGCTGCGCAGCCTCGCCCAGCTGAGCCGGCGCCAGGACATGCCTGGCCTGTACTACGACAACATCCATGGCAACCTGGCCCTGCGCGAACAGGTGGCCCGGCTGGTGCTCGACTCCGGCTGCCGCCTGGGTGCTGCCGACCTGGTGATCACCACCGGCTGCCATGAGGCGTTGTCCTGCAGCATCCGAGCGGTTTGCGAGCCTGGCGACATCGTTGCGGTCGACTCGCCGAGCTTCCACGGCGCCATGCAAACCCTCAAGGGCCTGGGCATGAAAGCGCTGGAAATCCCCACTGACCCGGTCACCGGCATCAGCCTGGAAGCGCTGGAGCTGGCTCTGGAGCAGTGGCCGATCAAACTCATCCAGATCACCCCCAGCTGCAACAACCCGCTGGGTTACATCATGCCCGAGGCGCGCAAGAAGGCCCTGCTGAGCCTGGCTCAACGCTATGACGTGGCGATTCTGGAAGACGATGTGTACGGCGACCTGGCCTACACCTACCCGCGCCCGCGCACCCTCAAGTCGTTCGACGACGATGGCCGTGTGCTGCTCTGCAGTTCGTTCTCCAAGACCCTCGCCCCCGGCCTGCGGGTCGGCTGGGTGGCGCCCGGGCGCTACCTGGAGCGCGTGCTGCACATGAAGTACATCAGCACTGGCAGCAGCGCCAGCCAGCCGCAACTGGCCATCGCCGACTTCATCGCCGGCGGGCACTACCAGCCCCACGTGCGGCGCATGCGTAGCCAGTACCAGCGTGGCCGCGACCTGATGAGCGACTGGGTAACCCGTTACTTCCCGCCAGGCACCCGGGTCAGCCGGCCCCAGGGCGGCTTCATGCTGTGGGTGGAATTACCCGAACATTTCGATACGCTGCGGCTAAACCGCGCTTTACTGGAGCAGGGCGTGCAGGTTGCCGTAGGCAGCATCTTCTCGGCCTCGGGCAAGTTCCGCCACTGCCTGCGCATGAACTTCGCCGCGCGGCCGACGCCGCAGATCGAAGCCGCCGTGCGCAAGGTAGGTGAAACCGCCCTTCGTCTACTGGATGAAGAAAGCGCCGACGCGTAACTTTGCGCCGCCCGCCACGGTCCAACCCCTAAAGCCCTTGCTGCACAGGACGATCCACCCTTGACACTCCAGCGAGCCTTGCCTCTGCTGCTGGTGCTGTCGCTCGGCCTTGCCGGCTGCGCCAGCGTCAGTGCGCCCCGCGAAACCAGCCAGGCGCTGCCCGCCAACGACTCGGCATTCGGCCGTTCGGTGCTGCGCCAGGCCGCGCCATACGGCGGCCGCTCGGGCTTTCGCCTGCTGCCCAACAGCAACGAGGCATTCCGCGCCCGTGCCGAGCTGATCCGCAACGCCCAGGCGAGCATCGACCTGCAGTACTACATTGTCCACGACGGCCTCAGCACCCGCGCCCTGGTGCATGAGCTGCTGCGCGCCGCCGACCGTGGCGTGCGCGTGCGCATCCTGCTGGACGACACCACCAGCGATGGCCTGGACACCATCATGGGCACCCTCGATGCCCACCCGAACATCCAGATTCGTGTGTTCAACCCGCTGCACCTGGGCCGCAGCACCGGTTTTACGCGCGCTGCCGGCCGGCTGTTCAACCTGTCGCGCCAGCACCGGCGCATGCACAACAAGCTGTTCCTGGTGGACAACAGCATGGCCATCGTCGGCGGGCGCAACCTGGGCGACGAGTATTTCGATGCCGAGCCCAACCTCAATTTCACCGACATCGACTTGCTGGGTGTGGGCCCGGTGGCCGAGCAATTGGGGCACAGCTTCGACCAGTACTGGAACAGCGCCCTCAGCCGGCCGATCACCGACTTCCTCTGGTATGACCCGGATGCCAACGACCTGCGTGCCAGCCGCCACCGCCTGGAAGTGTCGCTGGCCGAAGCCAGAACCCGGCGCAAGGCCCTGTACGATCGCTTGATGGCCTACCAGTCGCAGCCGCGCCTGGACGTCTGGCGCAATGAGCTCATCTGGGCCCACGCCCAGGCGCTATGGGATGCGCCAAGCAAGGTGCTGGCCGACGACGAACCAGACCCGCAACTGCTGCTGAGCCAGCAACTGGCGCCGGACCTGGCCAGCGTGCACCGCGAGCTGATCCTGATGTCGGCCTACTTCGTACCGGGCGAACCGGGCCTGCTGTACCTGACCGGCCGCGCCGACGCCGGCGCCTCGGTGAAGCTGCTGACCAATTCGCTGGAGGCAACCGATGTGCCGGCGGTGCATGGCGGTTATGCGCCCTATCGCCGTGCCTTGCTCGAGCATGGCGTGCAACTGTTCGAACTGCGCCGCCAGCCGGGCGACCCCAGCGCGAGACGGCTGAGCTTGCGTGGCAGTTCAGATTCAAGCTTGCACACCAAGGCAATCGTGTTCGACCGGCGCAAGACGTTCATCGGCTCGTTCAACTTCGACCCACGTTCAGTGCTGTGGAACACTGAAGTTGGGGTACTGGTGGACAGCCCGGAGCTGGCCGAATACACCCGCGAGCTGGCCCAACAGGGTATGGCGCCTGCGTTGAGCTACCAGGTGAAGCTGGTAGGCGACAAGCTGGTGTGGGCAACCGAGGACCATGGCCAGCGGCATATGCTGACCTCTGAGCCAGGGGGGATCTGGCGGCGGTTCAATGCCTGGGTCAGCAAGGCGGTTGGCTTGGAGAAGATGCTGTAGCCGCAAATGCGGGGGGCCGCCTTGCGGCCCCAAAATCCATCAGGCAGACACTGCCTCGAAAGCCCCGCGCCGCTGCGTCAACACCACCAGCCCGGCAGCCCCTGCTGCCATCAGGAACAACAACGCATGCCCGCTGACCCACTGGCTCCCCGCCCCCGCCAGCAAAGGCCCGAGCAAGCAGCCAATACCCCACAACTGCGCAACATGCGCATTCGCCCGCACCAATTCATCATCCCGGTAGCGCTCGCCAATCAGCACCAGCGACAGGGTAAACAGGCCACCAGCACTGGCGCCGAACAACACCCACAATGGCCAGATCACCGGCGTATGCAACAGCAGCGGAATCGCCAGGCTAGAAACCAGCAACGTCACTGCACAGCCTGTAAACAGAGTACGGCGCGACATATGGTCAGCCAGCGCGCCAATAGGCAACTGCAACACTGCATCCCCCACCACCACGGTACTGACCATGAACAGGGCGATTTCGGTGCTGAAGCCCTGCTGCAGGCAATACACCGGCAGCAAGGTGAGGATCATCGCCTCGAACGAAGCGAACAGGGCAATGGCCCAGGCGATTACCGGCAAACGCCGGCAGAAGGCGAACAGGTCGCGGAAGGTGACACTGCAGGCTTCGGTGCTCGGCGCACCGCCACGCCCCAGCAGCACCAGCGGCGCAGCCAGCAACAGGCCGGTCGCGGCCCAGAAACCGAAGTCGTCATCAGAGCCGAGAAAGCCCAGCACCAACGGCCCGGCCAGCTGGCTCAGGGCGTAGCTGCTGCCATACAGCGCCACCAACCGGCCACGCCACTGCTCGACCACCAATTGGTTGATCCAGCTTTCGCCGAGGATGAACACCACCGTCAGGGACATCCCGATCATCAGCCGCAGCAGCAGCCACAGCGGGTAACTGGGCAACAGTGCGAGCAGGCCGATCGACAGCGCCCCACCCCACAGGCACAGGCGCATCGCCGAAGGCACGCCTACCCAGCCGGCCAGGCGGCTGGCCAGGCTGGCACCTGCCAATACCCCCAGCGCCGGCATCGCCGCCATCACGCCGATGGCGAAGCTGCCGTAGCCCCAAGCCTCCAGGCGAAGGGACACTAGCGGCATGCTCACGCCGAGCGCCAGCCCGACGCTGAGCACCGATGCCAGTACGGCGAAATAGGTACCCCAACGCATTGCAGCCTCCCAGCAGAATTCTTGAACAGCAAAAACGACGAAGCCGGGGCAGCGTAAGCCGACCCGGCTATGGTTGGGGCTGCTGTGCAGCCTCCTTTACTGGATTACAGCTTGATCCAGGTCGCCTTCAGCTCGGTGTATTTCTCCAGCGCATGCAGCGACTTGTCACGGCCGTTGCCCGACTGCTTGAAGCCACCAAACGGCGCGGTCATGTCGCCGCCGTCGTACTGGTTCACCCAGACGCTGCCAGCGCGCACGGCACGGGCGGTCTTGTGGGCCTTGGAAATGTCCGAGGTCCAGATACCAGCCGCCAGGCCATACGGCGTGTCGTTGGCAATGGCGATGGCTTCTTCGGCGGTGTCGAAGGCGATCACCGACAGCACAGGGCCAAAGATTTCTTCCTGGGCAATGCGCATGGCGTTGGTCACGCCGTCGAAGATGGTCGGCTCGACGTAGGTGCCGCCAGTCTCTTCCAGGGTGCGCTTGCCGCCGGCCAGCAGCTTGGCGCCGTCCTGGTGGCCAGCCTCGATGTACGACAGCACGGTGTTCATCTGCTGGGTGTCGACCAGGGCACCGACCGTGGTCTGTGGGTCCAGCGGGTTGCCTGGCTTCCAGCCTTTGAGGGCCTCGACCACCATCGGCAGGAATTTGTCCTTGATCGAACGCTCGACCAGCAGACGCGAGCCTGCGGTGCACACTTCGCCCTGGTTGAAGGCGATGGCGCTGGCAGCGGCCTCAGCGGCAGCTTGCAGGTCCGGCGCATCGGCGAAGACGATGTTCGGGCTCTTGCCGCCGGCTTCCAGCCAGATGCGCTTCATGTTCGATTCACCCGCGTAAACCATCAACTGCTTGGCGATCTTGGTGGAACCGGTGAACACCAGGGTGTCGACGTCCATGTGCAGGGCCAAAGCCTTGCCCACGGTGTGGCCGTAACCTGGCAGCACGTTCAGCACACCAGCCGGGATGCCGGCTTCGATGGCCAGCTGGGCGATGCGAATGGCCGTCAGCGGCGATTTTTCGGACGGCTTGAGCACCACCGAGTTACCGGTGGCCAGCGCAGGGCCGAGTTTCCAGCAAGCCATCAGCAGCGGGAAGTTCCACGGCACGATGGCACCCACCACGCCCACCGGTTCGCGGGTAACCAGGCCAAGCTGGTCGTGCGGGGTCGGGGCGACTTCGTCGTAGACCTTGTCGATGGCTTCGGCAGTCCAGTGGATGGCTTGGGCCGCACCTGGGATGTCGATGCTGGAGGAGTCGCCGATCGGCTTGCCCATGTCCAGGGTTTCCAGCAGCGCCAGCTCTTCGACGTTCTTGCGCAGCAGGTCGGCGAAGCGAATCAGCTTGGCCTTGCGCTTGGCCGGAGCCAGTTGCGACCAGACGCCGGAGTTGAAGGTGGCACGGGCGTTTTCCACAGCGCGATTGGCATCGGCCAGGTCGCAGCTGGCAACCTTGGCCAGGAAGCGTCCGTCGACCGGGCTCAGGCACTCGAAGGTTTCACCGGATGCGGCATCGGTGTATTCGCCGTTGATGAAGGCGCGGCCTTCGATCTTCAGTTGCTGGGCACGTTGTTCCCAGTCCGCACGGGTCAGGGTGGTCATACGAAACTCCTCCTCTTGTTTAGGTGCAACGCCGCACTGAGGACTCACAGGCGTTGTCAGAATTCTGGCCGGGCGACGAGCGCACACTGGCTAGCGATACCCTAAACCAGCCGGTGTAAACTATCAATATATTTGACACGGAAGGCCCAAATGCCTACTGATGTTCATTTTATTAAACAACAACAGGAGCCGCACCATGCGCATAGACAGCATCATCGACTTCGCCCAGGTCATCACAGAGGCCGAACGCTACCGCCCAGCGGCGGAAAAAATCCTCAAGGGTGAGCCAGACCAGGCGGTCTACAACCACTATTCCAGCCCGTGCGGGCAATTTGCCGCTGGCGTGTGGGAGGGTGAGGTGGGCCAGTGGACGGTGAACTACACCGAGCATGAATACTGCGAGATCGTTCAGGGCGTTTCGGTGCTGCGCGACCAGGAAGGCGGAGCGAAAACCCTGCGTGCCGGCGATCGGTTTGTCATCCCCGCCGGGTTCAAGGGCACCTGGGAGGTGCTTGAGCCGTGCCGCAAGATCTATGTGATGTTCGAGCAGAAATGACCTGAGGCCAACGCAGGCATAAAAAAACCCGCGTCCTTTCGGATGCGGGTTTTTTCAGGTTGCCGATCAATTACTTGATCTTGGCTTCCTTGTACACCACGTGCTTGCGAACAACCGGATCATATTTCTTGATCTCGATTTTGTCCGGAGTGGTGCGCTTGTTCTTGTCGGTGGTGTAGAAGTGGCCGGTACCGGCACTCGAAACCAGACGGATCAATTCACGCATGATGTTCTCCCTTAAACCTTGGCGCCAGCTTTACGGATGTCAACCAGAACGGCGTCGATGCCGCGCTTGTCGATGATACGCATGCCCTTGGCGGAAACGCGCAGACGCACGAAACGCTTCTCGGATTCAACCCAGAAACGGTGGTGCTGCAGGTTCGGCAGGAAACGACGACGGGTTTTGTTGTTTGCGTGGGAAATGTTGTTCCCGGTTACTGGACCCTTACCAGTAACTTGACAGACTCTCGACATGACTCAGCCCTCTAAAACCACATGCCCAACCCGGCATGGGTTGGCCGCTTAATCTCTCAGTCTTTGGCGCCTGGGCGCCGTGATTCTGGAGGTCTTATCGACCGGATCCGCTTATGCGACAGGCCGAGCCCCTAGAAAAGAGCGCTGCTTTATACCAGAAAGACTTGGCTGCAACAACAGGAGATGCACATTGCCGCACGCCAGAACGCGCCGGGCCAGCATAGCGGCAGGCCCCGCCAGCCGTCGACCACTCGTCGCCAGATTTGTAAAAAAGGGTGTGGTCATTTGCCGGCAGGCGCACTAGGGTAAGCCTTTTCCAGACTGCACTGGCAGATGGGCCACCGACAGCCAAGGAGCCACCATGCGTGCTGCCGCCCTTTCCTTATTGTTCAACTCTCTGTTCGCCGCCGGCGCTCTGTTCGCTGCCGGCGCAGCTCAGGCCGCGCCGCTCAGCGTTTGCAGCGAAGCCAGCCCCGAAGGCTTCGACGTGGTGCAGTACAACTCGCTGACCACGACCAACGCCACGGCTGACGTGCTGATGAACCGCCTGGTGGAGTTCGACGCGGCGCAAGGCAAGGTGGTGCCAAGCCTGGCGGCCAGTTGGGCAGTATCGGCCGACGGCCTGGTGTATGACTTCACCCTGCGCGACGGCGTGAAGTTCCACAGCACCGCCTACTTCAAGCCAAGCCGCGAGCTGAACGCCGACGATGTGTTGTTCAGCTTCCAGCGCATGCTCTACCCGGCACATGCGTGGCACAAGACGGCACCGGGCGGCTACCCGCATGCTCAGTCGCTGCAGTTGGGCAGCCTGATCAAGGCGATCGAGGCACCTGCACCGAACGCCGTGCGCTTCACCCTCAGCCACCCGGACGCTACCTTCCTGGCCACCCTGAGCATGGGCTTCGCCTCGATCTACTCCGCCGAGTATGCCGACAAGCTGCTCAAGGCCGGTACGCCCGAGAAGCTCAACAGCCAGCCGATCGGCACCGGGCCGTTCGTATTCCAGCGCTTCCAGAAGGACGCCGTGGTGCGCTACCGCGCCAACCCGGACTACTTCGCCGGCAAGCCGGCGGTCGACCCGCTGATCTTCGCCATTACCACCGATGCCAATGTGCGCCTGCAGAAGCTCAAGCGGGGCGAGTGCCAGGTTGCCTTGTCGCCCAAGCCGCTGGACATTGCCGAAGCAGGCAAGGACAGCAACCTCAAGGTAGCCACGACGCCGGCGTTCATGACCGCCTTCGTCGCCATCAACAGCCAGCACCCGCCGCTGGACAAGCCGGAAGTGCGCCAGGCCATCAACCTGGCCTTCGACAAGCAGGCTTACCTCAAGGCCGTGTTCGAAGACTCCGCAGTGGCCGCCAACGGCCCCTACCCGCCCAATACCTGGAGCTACGCCAAGGACCTGCCCGGCTACCCGCTGGACCAGAAGAAAGCCAAGGCGCTGCTGGCCAAGGCCGGCTTGGCCGAAGGCTTCAGCACCACGATCTGGACCCGCCCGTCGGGTAGCCTGCTCAACCCCAACCCCAGCCTTGGTGCACAGATGCTGCAGGCCGACCTGGCCAAGATCGGCATCAAGGCCGAGATCCGCGTGATCGAATGGGGTGAACTGATCCGCCGTGCCAAGGCGGGCGAGCATGACTTGCTGTTCATGGGCTGGGCAGGCGACAACGGCGACCCGGACAACTTCCTCAGCCCGCAGTTTTCCTGTGCGGCGGTCGAGTCGGGCACCAACTTTGCCCGTTTCTGCGACAACCGCCTGGACCAGCTGATCAGCGCCGGGCGCACCACCAACGACCAGAGTGTGCGCAGCCGGCTTTACCAGCAGGCGCAGACGCTGATTCAGCAGCAGGCGCTGTGGGTGCCGTTGGCGCACCCGACGGCAGCGACCTTGCTGCGCCAAGAGGTCGAGGGCTACCAGGTGAGCCCGTTCGGGCGGCTGGATTTCAGCAAGGTGTCAGTCACAAAATAAGCCTGTTAGGGCCTCTTCGCGGGCAAGCCCGCGAAGAGGCAGGCATAGGCAGCACAAAGGCCTAAGCCACGATCCACCCCTGCTCGACCATCGACAACGGCTCCCCATCACCGATGATGATGTGATCCAGCACCCGCACATCGATCAACGCCAGCCCGCGCTTCAACGACAGGGTCAAATGCACATCGTCCTGGCTCGGCTGACTGTTGCCGGAGGGGTGGTTATGGCACAGGATCAACGCTGCCGCGTTATGCAGCAGTGCCCGTCGCACCACCTCTCGCGGGTATACACTCGCCCGGTCTATCGTGCCCCTGAACAGAATTTCAAAAGCCAATGGCCGGTGCTTGGTGTCCAGGAACAGACATCCGAACACTTCGCTGGCCTCATGTCGCAGCATGGCCTTGAGATAACGCCGCACAGCCGATGGACCATCCAGAGCCTCTGCCCGCTTGATGTTTTCACCCAGATAACGCCGGCCAATCTCAAGAAGTGCCTGTAGCTGTGCATACTTCACGGTCCCAATGCCCGGCTCGCGCAGCACCGCTTCGCGATCAGCCTCCAGAAACGGCCTGAGCCCGCCAAAACGCACCAGCAATGCCCGCGCAAGATCCAGCACATTGCGCCCGGCAACGCCAGAGCCCAGCAACACGGCAAGCAATTCGGCGTCCGTCAACACCACCGCCCCTCGCTGCAACAACTTCTCCCTAGGCCGTTCTTCCGCCGGCCACTCCCTGATATTCATCCCCGCCCCCTGCCCTTGCTGCGGCCCATTTCGACCCTGTGTTAATCTATTTCGCCTCGTACATGCGACGTACTGCCGCAGGCAATTTCAAACGTCGCCGCCCGCTCTCACTGGAAAAAGGCAAGCCTATGCAGCGGCTGTATCGCAAGCGCATCGTTCTCGGCGTGGGTGGCGGCATTGCCGCCTACAAAAGCGCCGAGCTGATTCGCCGTCTCCTGGAGCACGGCGCGCAAGTGCGCGTCGTCATGACCCGTGGTGGGGCCGAGTTCATCACCCCGCTGACCCTGCAGGCGCTGTCGGGCCACCCGGTGCACATGGACCTGCTGGACCCGGCCGCCGAAGCGGCCATGGGCCATATCGAACTGGCCAAGTGGGCCGACCTGGTGCTGATCGCCCCGGCCACGGCCGACCTCATGGCGCGCATGGCCCAAGGCATGGCTGACGACCTGCTGACCACCCTGGTGCTGGCCACCGACGCCACCGTCGCCGTCGCCCCGGCCATGAACCAGGCCATGTGGCGCGACCCGGCTACACAAGCCAACCTTGAGCTGCTCAAGAGCCGTGGCATCCAGGTGTTCGGCCCTGCCTCCGGCAGCCAGGCCTGTGGTGACGTGGGGCTTGGCCGCATGCTCGAAGCCACCGACCTGGCCTGGTGCGCCGCAGAAAGCTTCAAGCGCCAGGCACTGACCGGCAAGCACGTGCTAATCACCGCCGGCCCGACCCAGGAAAACATCGACCCGGTGCGCTACATCACCAATCATAGCTCCGGAAAGATGGGCTTCGCCCTGGCCGAAGCGGCTGCCGAAGCCGGGGCTCGGGTTACCCTCGTCACCGGCCCTGTGCACCTGCCAACCCCCGACCGGGTCAGCCGCATCGACGTGGTCAGCGCGCGGGACATGCTCGCGGCCTGTGAAGCGGCCATGCCGTGCGACCTGTTCATCGCCTCGGCGGCGGTCGCGGACTACCGTCCTGAAGTGGTTGCCACACAGAAACTCAAGAAAGATCCTACGACCGGCGACGGCATGCTGCTGCAGATGGTGCGCAATCCCGATATCCTTGCCACCCTTGCTGGCCGCGCCGACCGCCCGTTCAGTGTCGGCTTCGCCGCCGAAACCGAGCACTTGCTCGATTACGCCACGCGCAAGCTCAAGGACAAGAACCTCGACCTGATCGTCGCCAATGATGTGGCCAACCCCAGCATCGGCTTCAACAGCGAAGAAAACGCCTTGACCGTGATCGACCGCCAGCAGCACCAGACTCTCTTCGCGCAGACCAGCAAGGGCAAGATCGCCCGGCAACTGGTCGCCTTCATCGCCGAACGGCTCAACCAGGTTCAATAAGTTACATGCACGCTCTTCAAGCCAAGATCCTCGACACACGCCTGGGCAGCGAATTCCCGCTGCCGACTTACGCAACCCCCGGTTCCGCCGGCCTGGACCTGCGCGCCCTGCTCAAGGAAGACACCGTCCTCGAGCCAGGCCAGACCCTGCTGATTCCGACCGGCCTGTCGATCTACATCGGCGACCCAGGCCTGGCGGCAGTCATCCTGCCGCGCTCGGGCCTGGGCCATAAGCACGGCATCGTGCTGGGCAACCTGGTCGGCCTGATCGACTCGGACTACCAGGGCGAGCTGATGGTTTCGTGCTGGAACCGCGGCAACACGCCGTTCACCATCGCAGTTGGCGAACGTATCGCCCAGCTGGTGCTGGTACCGGTGGTGCAGGCCCATTTCGACATCGTCGAAGCATTCGATGAAAGCCAGCGTGGCGCTGGCGGCTTTGGTCATTCCGGCAGCCACTGAGCCGGCAAATGACCGTTCAGGCCAAGGATGGCGAACTCTCTGGCGAAAGCACCGTCCAAGCGTTCAGTTTGCGCCTGCCCAGAAAGCCTTTGATTATTGGAGCTTCCAGAGATGAACGACATGGCCCACCTGGTCCCCGCCGCACTACCAGACAGCATTTTCCGCGCGTATGACATTCGCGGCGTGGTCGGCAAAACCCTTCATGCCGATACCGCCTACTGGATCGGCCGCGCCATCGGTGCACAGAGCCTGGCACAAGGCGAGCCACAGGTTTCGGTAGGCCGCGATGGCCGCCTGTCGGGCCCGATGCTGGTCGAACAGCTGATCAAAGGCCTGGTCGATGCCGGTTGCCAGGTCAGCGACGTTGGCCTGGTACCCACCCCGGCGCTGTACTACGCGGCCAATGTGCTGGCAGGCAAGTCCGGCGTGATGCTGACCGGCAGCCACAACCCGTCGGACTACAACGGTTTCAAGATCGTCATTGCCGGCGACACCCTGGCCAACGAGCAGATCCAGGCCCTGCTGACCCGCCTGAAAACCAACGACCTGACCCTGGCCCAAGGCCGCGTGGAAAAGGTCGAGATCCTTGACCGCTACTTCCAGCAGATCGTCGGCGACGTAAAGCTGGCGAAAAAGCTCAAGGTGGTGGTGGACTGCGGCAACGGCGCCGCCGGCGTGATCGCACCGCAGCTGATCGAAGCCCTGGGCTGCGAAGTGATCCCGCTGTTCTGCGAGGTCGACGGCAACTTCCCCAACCACCACCCAGACCCAGGCAAGCCGGAAAACCTCGAAGACCTGATCGCCAAGGTCAAGGAAACCGGCGCTGACATCGGCCTGGCCTTCGACGGTGACGGCGACCGCGTCGGCGTGGTGACCAACACGGGCAGCATCGTCTACCCCGACCGCCTGCTGATGCTGTTTGCCCAGGATGTACTGGCGCGCAACCCCGGTGCCGAGATTATCTTCGACGTCAAATGCACCCGTCGCCTGACCCCGCTGATCGAGCAACACGGCGGCCGCGCGCTGATGTGGAAGACCGGCCATTCGTTGATCAAGAAGAAGATGAAACAGACCGGTTCGCTGCTGGCCGGCGAAATGAGCGGTCACATCTTCATCAAGGAACGCTGGTACGGTTTTGACGACGGCATCTACAGCGCCGCGCGCCTGCTGGAGATCCTCAGCAAGGCCGGGCAGAGCGCCGAAAACCTGTTTGCCGCCTTCCCGAACGATATTTCCACGCCGGAAATCAATATTGATGTGACCGACGAGGGTAAATTCAGCATCATTGATGCACTGCAACGCGACGCCGACTGGGGCGAAGCCAGCCTGACTACCATCGACGGTGTGCGGGTGGACTACACCCACGGCTGGGGCCTGGTTCGCGCCTCCAACACCACCCCGGTGCTGGTGCTGCGCTTCGAGGCCGACAGCGACGCCGAATTGCAACGTATCAAGGATGTATTCCGTACCCAGTTGCTGCGGGTTGAGCCTGAGCTGCAACTGCCGTTCTGACCGACTATCTGTTCCTTACAGGAGCCCTGCATGACCCTCGATCGCGATGCCGCTTCCCATGTAGCCGAGGTTTTGTCCGAAGCACTGCCTTACATCCGCCGCTTTGTCGGCAAGACCCTGGTGATCAAGTACGGCGGCAACGCGATGGAAAGCGAGGAGCTCAAGACCGGCTTCGCCCGCGACATCGTGCTGATGAAGGCTGTGGGCATCAACCCCGTGGTAGTCCACGGTGGCGGCCCGCAGATCGGCGACCTGCTCAAGCGTCTGTCGATCGAAAGCCACTTCATCGATGGCATGCGCGTCACCGACTCGGCGACCATGGATGTGGTGGAGATGGTGCTGGGTGGCCAGGTGAACAAGGACATCGTCAACCTGATCAACCGCCACGGCGGCAGCGCGATCGGCCTGACCGGCAAGGATGCGGAGCTGATCCGCGCCCGCAAGCTGACCGTCAGCCGCCAGACGCCCGAGATGACCACCCCGGAAATCATCGACATCGGCCACGTGGGCGAAGTGGTGAGCGTGAACACCGACCTGCTGAACATGCTGGTGAAAGGCGACTTCATCCCGGTGATCGCGCCAATCGGCGTGGGCGCCAACGGTGAGTCGTACAACATCAACGCCGACCTGGTGGCAGGCAAGGTAGCCGAGGCGCTGAAGGCCGAGAAGCTGATGCTGCTGACCAACATCGCCGGCCTGATGGACAAGCAGGGCCAGGTACTGACCGGCCTGACCACCGAGCAGGTCAACGAACTGATCGCCGACGGCACCATCTATGGCGGCATGCTGCCGAAGATCAAGTGTGCGCTGGATGCGGTGCAGGGCGGCGTGAACAGCTCGCACATCATCGATGGCCGCGTGCCGAACGCTGTGCTGCTGGAAATCTTCACCGACAGCGGCGTGGGTACCCTGATCACCAACCGCAAGCCGCGCTGAGTGATCGATTAGCCGGTACAGGTGATACAAAAAAGGCGACCCTCTTGCGAAGGTCGCCTTTTTCGTTACCAGGCCGGGATCAGATCCCGTACTGCGCCCGGTACGCCTCTACAGCCGGGAGATGCTGCTTGAGCTGCGGATCGTCCGCCAGGAACTCCAGCACCTGGGTCAGCGAAACGATGCTGACCACCGGGATACCGAAGTCACGCTCCACTTCCTGGATCGCCGACAGTTCGCCATTGCCACGCTCTTCGCGGTTCAGCGCGATCAGCACGCCAGCGGCCTTGGCCTGCTGGGCGTTGATGATCTGCATGACCTCACGGATAGCGGTACCGGCAGTGATCACGTCGTCGATGATCAGCACGTCACCGGCCAGCGGCGCGCCGACCAGGCTGCCGCCTTCGCCATGGTCCTTGGCTTCCTTGCGGTTGAAGCACCAAGGCACGTCGAGCTGATGCTGGTCGGCAAGGGCCACGGCGGTGGTCGCCGCCAAAGGGATACCCTTGTAGGCCGGGCCGAACAGCACGTCGAACGGGATCTTGCTGTCGACGATGGCGGCGGCATAGCAACGCCCCAGCTCCGCCAATGCGGAACCGGTGTTGAACAGGCCGGCATTGAAGAAATACGGGCTGGTACGCCCCGATTTCAGGGTGAATTCACCGAAACGCAGTACCCCGCGATCGATGGCAAAACGGATAAAGTCGCGCTGATACGGCTGCATGGATAGTCCCGGATACCACGGATTTAGCTAAATGGGTTGAGCTCGGGTATCATACACGCACGAGATTTTTGGGGCCATTTATGCGGATCATCAGTGTGAACGTTAATGGCATTCAGGCTGCAGCCGAGCGTGGATTGCTCAGCTGGTTGCAAGCCCAGAATGCCGACGTCATCTGCCTTCAGGATACCCGCGCCTCGGCCTTTGAACTCGACGACCCAGCTTTCCAGCTCGATGGCTATTTCCTTTATGCCTGCGACGCGGAGGTGCCCGCCCAAGGTGGTGTGGCCCTTTATTCGCGCATGCAGCCCAAGGCAGTCATCACCGGCCTGGGCTTCGAGACAGCCGACCGCTACGGGCGTTACCTGCAAGCAGATTTCGACAAAGTCAGTATTGCCAGCCTGCTGTTGCCTTCGGGCATGAACGGCGACGAAGACTTGAACCAGAAGTTCAAGTTGATGGACGACTTCGCCAAGTACCTGGACAAGCAGCGTCGCAAGCGTCGCGAATACATCTACTGCGGCTCGTTCTACGTGGCGCAGCAGAAGCTCGACATCAAGAACTGGCGTGACAGCCAGCAGTCGCCGGGTTTCCTGGCGCCGGAACGCGCCTGGATGGATGCGATCACTGGCGAGATGGGCTACGTCGATGCCCTGCGCGAAGTCAGCCGTGAAGGCGACCAGTACAGCTGGTGGCCAGACAACGAGCAGGCCGAGATGCTCAACCTGGGCTACCGGTTCGACTACCAGATCCTCACGCCGGGCCTGCGCCGCTTCGTGCGCAATGCTCGCCTGCCGCGTCAGCCGCGCTTCTCCCAGCATGCGCCGCTGATCGTGGACTATGACTGGACGTTGACCATCTGAGTGCTGTTCAGATACGAAAAAGCCGACATTGATGTCGGCTTTTTCGTATCTACAGGAACAGTCAGTCAGCCAGTGCGGCCTGCTGCAGTTCGAAGATCTCGTTCATGCCCTTCTGCGCCAGGGCGAGCATGGCGTTGAAGTCTTCCGGCTGGAACGGTGCGCCTTCGGCAGTACCCTGCACTTCGATGAAGCCGCCGGCACTGGTCATGACCACGTTCAGGTCGGTTTCGGCAGCGGAGTCTTCCGGGTAGTCCAGGTCGAGTACGGCTTCGCCCTGGTACATGCCCACCGACACGGCAGCGATCATGTGCTTGAGCGGGTTGCCGGCCTTGAGGCCACCGCGCTTCTTGATCACCGCCAGGGCATCGCACAGTGCGACCATGGCGCCAGTGATGGACGCGGTACGGGTACCGCCATCGGCCTGGATCACGTCGCAGTCGACGTACAGGGTGATGTCACCGAGCTTGCTCATGTCGAGCGCCGCACGCAGCGAACGGCCGATCAGGCGCTGGATTTCCAGGGTGCGGCCACCCTGCTTGCCACGGCTGGCTTCGCGCTGGTTACGTTCGCCGGTGGAGCGCGGCAGCATGCCATATTCGGCGGTCAGCCAGCCTTGGCCCTGGCCTTTGAGGAAGCGCGGTACACCGTTTTCCACGCTGACCGTGCAAATGACCTTGGTGTCACCGAACTCAACCAGTACCGACCCTTCGGCGTGCTTGGTGTAGTTGCGGGTGATGCGGATCGAGCGGAGCTGATCGGCGGCGCGACCACTTGGACGTTTCATCTGGGATACCTGTACTGGGACTTTGAATCTGCCGAGCATTATAGAGCCCGCAGCCTGGGGAAGACATGCCTATTGTCGCGCCCGGCACAGCCCGTCGCCTTTTCCTACTTGCGCGGCCACCCGTCGGTAACATAGGTGGATTGGGCGCCACGGCCCCACTGCGCTACAATCCTGCGCCTTGCAGCCAAGAGGCTGCCACCGTTCATTCATCTACGCGAGGTACTCCCCATGGTGCACAGCATGACCGCTTTTGCTCGTGTCGAGCGCGCCGGCAGCCAAGGCACCCTGGTCTGGGAGCTGCGCTCGGTCAACCACCGCTACCTGGAGCCGCACCTGCGTCTGCCCGAGGCCCTGCGCGACCTCGAAGGCGGTGTACGTGAAGGCCTGCGCCAGGGCCTTTCGCGAGGCAAGGTGGAGTGCACCTTGCGCCTCAACGAAGACAGCAACGGCAAACCGCTGAAGGTGGACCACGCGCGCGCCGCGCAACTGGTTGCCGCGGCCGAGGAAGTCGCCAGCCTGATCAAGCAGCCAGCGCCCTTGAACCCCCTGGAAGTGCTGTCGTGGCCGGGCGTGCTGGTGGCTGACACCAGCGACCCGCAGGCCCTGAACGCTGAAGCCATGGCGCTGTTCGACGAAGCACTGGCCGAGCTCAAGGCCGGGCGCCAGCGCGAAGGCCAGGAACTGGCCCGGCTGATCAACGAGCGCCTGGACAACATGGCCAGCGAAGTCACCACCCTGCGCGCCTTGGTCCCGCAGATGCTGGCAGCACAGCGGCAAAAGATTCTCGACCGCTTCGGCGATATGCAGGCCGAGCTGGACCCGCAGCGCCTGGAGCAGGAGATGGTGCTGCTGGCCCAGAAGAGCGACGTGGCCGAAGAACTCGACCGCCTCAGCACTCACGTTACCGAAGTGCGCCGGGTACTCAAGGGTGGCGGCGCCGCCGGCCGACGCCTGGATTTCCTGATGCAGGAACTCAACCGCGAAGCCAACACCCTCGGCTCCAAGGCCTTCGACCCACGCAGCACGCAAGCGGCGGTCAACCTGAAGGTATTGATCGAACAGATGCGTGAACAAGTACAGAACATCGAGTAAGGCCACCCCGACCATGAACCACAGCAGCGGCACCCTCTACATCGTTTCGGCCCCTTCGGGCGCCGGCAAGACCAGCCTGGTAACGGCCCTGACCAAGGACGACCAGCAAATCCGCGTCTCGGTCTCGCACACCACCCGCGCCATGCGCCCGGGCGAGGAACACGGGGTGAACTACCACTTCGTGGTCCACGAAGAATTCAAGGCGCTGATCCAGCAAGGCGACTTCCTGGAGCATGCCGAAGTGTTCGGCAACTTCTACGGCACCTCGCGCAGTGCGCTGCAGCAGACCCTGGACCAGGGCTATGACCTGATCCTGGAAATCGACTGGCAAGGCGCCCAGCAGGTGCGCAAGCTGATGCCCCAGGCATTGTCTGTGTTCATTTTGCCGCCAAGCCAGGAAGCGCTTCGTCAGCGCCTGGACGGCCGCGGGCAGGACAGCGAAGAAATCATCGCCGGGCGTATGAAGGAAGCGGTCAGCGAGATGGTGCACTACGACGAGTATGACTACGTGATCATCAATGATGATTTCGACGTGGCGCTGGAAGACTTGAAAGCGGTGTTCCGCTCCAATCGCCTGCTGTTGAAGAAACAGCAACAGCGTCATGCGGCGCTGCTGAAGCAAATGATCGGCTGAAGATTGATGGGGCCTCTTCGAGACCCTTTCGCGACACAAGGCCGCTCCCACAGGAGATTGAGTTCCTTGTGAGAGCGGCCTTGTGTCGCGCCAGGGGCGCAAAGCGCCCCCCGCTTTATTCCTGCAGCGGCAGGGTAGCCTGCTGACGCAGGGTAGCCCCCAGGAAGTATGCCGGCGCGCGCATGCGCGACAGCATCATCAGCCCGATGCCCAGCACCGAGATGATCGCGGCAATCACGAACACCAGCCCCAGCCCGCCCACATGCGAGCCACTGCCGAAGTCCGGCGAGGCGCTGTCGATGGCGGTACGCGCGAAGATCACCGACAAGATCACCCCACCCACCAGCGGGCACAGGCCGCGCATGATGAAGTGGCGCAGGCTGTCGAACAGGCTGTCGCGGAAATACCAGACGCAGGCGAACGCGGTCAGCGAATAGTAGAAGCAGATCATCATGCCCAGCGCGGTGATGGTATCCGCCAGCACGTTCTCGCTGAGGGTACGCATGGTCACGTAGAACAGCCCTGCCGCCAGGCCAGCGCAGATGGTGGCGTAGCGCGGGGTTTGCGAACGCGGGCAGACGCTGGCGAACTTCGGCGGTACCGCACCGTAGTAACCCATGGCCAACAGGGTGCGCGCCGGTGCCACGAAAGTGGACTGCAGCGACGCCGCGGTGCTGGCCAGCACTGCGATGGACATCAGGATCGCCAGCGGCCCCATGACCGGGCCGGCCAGGTGAGCGAACACGTTCTCCTGGATACGCGGGTTGTTCAGGCCCAGGCCCGTTTCGCTGATACCCGCGAACTGCAGGGTGGCGATGGCGGTGAACAGATACAGGCCAAGAATCAGCATCACGGTCCAGGTGGCGGCCTTGCCCGGTACCTCTTCGCTGCCCACCGATTCTTCACTGACGGTCAGGCAGGTGTCCCAGCCCCAGAAGATGAAGATCGACAACGACAGCCCGGCGGCAAAGGCCGAGAACGACTCGACGCCGAACGGGTTGAACCAGGCGAAGTCGAACTCCAGCGGTGGCGGCGCCGTGGTACCGCCGAAGGCGGCAACGGCAAAGCCGATCAACACCACCAACTGCAAGGCCACCAGGCCGTATTGCACGGTCATGGTGGTGGCTATACCGCGGCAGCAGATCCACACCGCCAGGGCGATGAACACGCAACAGGTGGTGATGTTGATCAGCAGGTTGTCAGCCAAGGCCGCCAGCTCATGCTTGCCAGTGATCTGGCCCAGGAACAGGTAGAAGAAGTCGACTGCCACCCCCGCCAGGTTCGACAGCACGATAGTCGTGGCAACCACCAGTCCCCAGCCGCCGATCCAGCCGATCATCGGGCCGAATGCTCGCGCCGACCAGGTAAACGAAGTGCCGCTGTCCGGCTCTGCCGAGTTCAGTTCGCGGTAGCCCAGGGCCACTAGCAACATCGGCAGGAAGCCGACGATGAACACGGCAGGCAGGTGGGCACCGACCTCACGCACGGTCGGGCCAAGGGCGCCGGTCAGGGTGTAGACCGGGGCGATGGTGGAAATGCCCAGCACCACGCTGGCCAACAAGCCCAAACGGCCTTTGGCCAGGCCTTTGCTGCGTTGAGTGTTGCCCGCGTCGGCCGCCACGTCGGGTGGGCGGCCGGCTTCTGTATAATTGCTCATGAGTATTTGCCGTAAATTTTGGAATTGTTTTCACAGGCCTTGCGTACAAGGCCCGCTTTCACTCATTGAAAGCTTGCTGCCGGGGACAAGTCATCCGAGACCTTCGGCTGACGTCAGAATCATTCCTGCCGTGCACCCTCCCGTGCTGCATAGGCAATGCAGGCCTCGCGAAACGCCTGAAACAGGCGCAGCGAGACCGGGTTTTCGTTGAAGCGCCACTCCGGGTGCCACTGCACGCCAAGCACAAAGCCCGGCGCGTCGGGCATGGACACTGCTTCGATCAGGCCATCCGGGGCCCGTGCCTCGACGCGCAGGCCTGGGGCCAGGCGGTCGATGCCCTGACTGTGCAGCGAGTTGACCTCGAACTGCGCCGCCAGGCCCAAGCGCTCGAACAACCCGCCAGGCTCGATGCCGACCGGGTGACGAGGGCCGTACTGCACCTCCAGGGGGGCATCCTCAGGTTCGCGGTGATCCAGGTATCCAGGCAGTTCCTGCACGCGCTGGTGCAGGCTGCCGCCAAGGGCCACGTTCAGTTCCTGGTAGCCACGGCAAATGCAGAACACCGGCACACCGGCGGCAATGGCCGCCTGCAGCAGCGGCAGGGTCAGGCGATCACGCGCCAGGTCATGCCGGGTACCTGCCACACTGGGGGCGCCATTGTAATGATGCGGTTCGATATTTGAAGGCGAGCCGGTAAAAACAATGCCGTGCAGGCGAGCCAGCAGCGCATGCGTGTCGCTGCCGCCATCACGGGCCGGCAAGATCAGCGGTAAGCCGGCAAAGCCGGCCGCCTCGACATACTTGTCGCCCACCGTGTGCGACGAGTTCTTCCCCACCTGCTGACGGCAGGCGCTGACACCGATCAAGGGGACCGCAGTTGCGCTCATGGGCTTACACCGTGTGCAGGTACCAGTTGTACTCGAGGTCGGAAATCGACACTTCGAACTCGGCCAGTTCGCTTTCCTTGCAGGCCACGAAGATATCGATGTAGTCCGGGCTGATGTATTGGTTGAGAACTTCGCTGTCATCCAGCGCGCGCAGGGCGTCGCGCAGGTTGTTCGGCAGGCTTTGCTCCAGCTGTTCGTAGGAGTTGCCTTCGATCGGCGCCTGGGGCTCGACCTTGTTGGTCAGGCCGTGGTGAACACCGGCAAGGATCGCGGCGAGCATCAGGTACGGGTTGGCGTCGGCGCCAGCCACACGGTGCTCCAGGCGCACGTTGTCGCTGCTGTCGGTGGGCACGCGTACTGCCACGGTGCGGTTGTCCAGGCCCCAGCTCGGCGCATTGGGCACGTAGAACTGCGCACCGAAGCGGCGGTAGGAGTTGATGTTCGGGCACAGGAAGGCCATCGACGCCGGCATGGTTTCCAGCACGCCGCCAATGGCGTGGCGCAGCGTGTCGCTTTGCAGCGGGTCGTCACTGGCGAAGATGTTCTTGCCGGTTTTCTTGTCCAGCAGCGAAATGTGCACGTGCAGACCATTGCCTGCCTGACCTGGGTAGGGCTTGGCCATGAAGGTCGTGTCCATTTCATGGTCGTAGGCCACGTTCTTGATCAGGCGCTTGAGCAGAATCGCGTAGTCGCACGCCTTCAGCGGATCAGCCACATGGTGCAGGTTGACCTCGAACTGCGCCGGGGCGCTTTCCTTGACGATGGCGTCGGCGGGCAGGCCTTGTTCCTTGGCTGCTTCGAGCATGTCCTGCAGGCAGTCGGC
>NZ_BCBQ01000063.1:0-38786 GCF_001320885.1 Pseudomonas sp. NBRC 111140 | reverse complement strand
CCCTGCTTTGTTATTGATTTTCCAAGTGAAGTCTGGAGTTCGCTGGAGGATCTGCGGATCCTGTCATGCGAATTTGCCTTGCACAATCGACAATTATGCAGGGGCATCGTGCATTTTTGCTGTGAGCCAGTCATCGGGCTGGGCGATTCATTAACCTGACCGTAACGAACATGCCAGTGGCTTGATTGATCCGCCAAGCGGCCCAACCCTAAGGTGGCCTCCACGACAGCGAACCTGTGGAGTCACCATGACAATAACTCAGAATCCACCGCCGCAATGGTCGCGACGGCGCGCCGAAAAGCAGCGCCGCCTCGATCGGGTCCGCCACCTTGCCGATGGCGTGGTGCTGCCCACCGACCGCATCGTCGAAGCCCTGGAGTTGCTGCTGGCGCCCGGCGACCGGGTAGTGCTGGAAGGCAACAACCAGAAGCAGGCCGACTTCCTTTCCCGCTCGCTGGCCAAGGTCGACCCCGGGCGCCTGCACGACCTGCACATGATCATGCCCAGTGTCAGCCGCGCCGAGCACCTGGACCTGTTCGAGCGCGGCATCGCGCGCAAGCTCGACTTTTCTTTCGCTGGCCCGCAGAGCCTGCGCATTGGCCAGTTGCTGGAAGATGGCCTGCTCGAAGTCGGTGCCATCCACACCTATATCGAGCTTTACTCGCGGCTGCTGGTCGACCTGATCCCCAACGTTACCCTGGTAGCGGGCTTCATGGCCGACCGCGACGGCAACCTGTACACCGGCCCCAGCACCGAAGACACACCGGCCCTGGTGGAGCCGGCCGCGTTCAGCGATGGCATCGTCATCGCCCAGGTCAACCAACTGGTGGACCGCGTGGATGACCTGCCACGGGTCGATATCCCCGCGTCGTGGGTCGATTTCGTGGTGGTTGCCGACCAGCCTTTCTATATCGAGCCTCTGTTCACCCGCGACCCGCGCCATATCAAGCCGGTGCATGTGCTGATGGCGATGATGGCCATACGTGGCATCTACGAGAAACATCAGGTGCAGTCGTTGAACCACGGCATTGGCTTCAACACTGCCGCCATCGAGCTGATCCTGCCGACCTACGGCGAGTCTCTGGGCCTCAAGGGCAAGATCTGCCGCAACTGGACGCTCAACCCGCACCCGACACTGATCCCGGCCATCGAAACCGGCTGGGTGCAAAGCGTGCACTGTTTCGGCACCGAGCTGGGCATGGAGGACTACATTGCCCAGCGCCCGGATGTGTTCTTCACGGGCCGCGATGGCTCGCTGCGTTCCAACCGCATGATGTGCCAGCTGGCCGGGCAGTACGCGGTCGATCTGTTCATTGGCGCCACCTTGCAGGTGGATGGTGATGGCCATTCCTCGACCGTGACCCGTGGCCGCCTGGCCGGCTTCGGCGGTGCGCCGAACATGGGCCACGACCCTCGTGGCCGGCGCCACGCGACCCCGGCCTGGCTCGACATGACCGTGCCGGAAACAATGCTGGAGCGTGGCCGCAAGTTGGTGGTGCAGATGGTCGAGACCTACCAGGAAGGCGGCAAGCCCACCTTCGTGGAAACCCTCGATGCCGTGGAGGTGGCCAAAAAGGCCGGTATGCCACTGGCACCAGTGATGATCTACGGCGACGACGTCACCCACCTGCTGACCGAGGAGGGCATTGCCTACCTGTACAAGGCCCGTAGCCTGGAAGAGCGCCAGCAGATGATCGCGGCCGTGGCCGGGGTCACTGCCATCGGCCTGCGGCACGACCCGAAGGACACCCTGCGCATGCGCCAGCAGGGCCTGATCGCCTTGCCCGAAGATCTCGGCATCCGCCGTACCGACGCCAGCCGTGAGCTGCTGGCCGCGCGCAGCATCGCCGACCTGGTCGAATGGTCCGGCGGCCTTTACAACCCGCCTGCACGGTTCAGGAGCTGGTGATGAAGGCACAAAACCTGAATTTTGAAGCCACTTCGGTCCTTGTGGGAGCGGGTGTGCCCGTTAAGCGGCCAGCCCAGCCAACGCCAATCCCACTGCCAGACCACCTCGCCGACCTGGCTGTGGAAGCGCTGATCGACGAAGCCGACCTGTCCCCCAAACCCGGCCTGGTCGACCGCCGCAGCAACGGCGCTCACCACGACATGACGCTGGCCTTGATGCACGCCTCGGCACTGGCCCTGTGGCCATGCCTGCGCAACATGGCAGCTGCCGCCCAGTCCATCGGTACGATCGGCCAGCCCCTGCGCGCCACGCTGGGCCAGCTTGGCCGCGAAGGAGAAACCGCGATGCTGGCCGCCACCCACGGGGTAAACACCCACCGTGGCGCGATCTGGGCGTTGGGCTTGCTGGTAGCCGCCAGGGCCCTTGCCCCTCAGGCCGACGCCGCCACCCTGGCCGCCCGCGCCGGGCGTATCGCCCTGTTCGACGACCCGGCCATGCCGCACCACAACAGCCACGGCCAGCAGGTGCGTCACCGTTACGGCACCGGCGGCGCCCGCGAGCAGGCACAGCAAGGCTTCCCCGCGGTTATCGGCCATGGCTTGCCGCAACTGCTGCGCAGCCGCGCTGCCGGGGCCGGCGAGCCGCATGCCCGGCTCGACGCGTTGCTGGCGATCATGGCCGTGCTCAGCGACACCTGCGTGCTGTGGCGCAGCGGCCCAGCCGGGTTGGCCGCCGTGCAGCACGGGGCGCGTGCCGTACTCACTGAAGGCGGCAGCGCCACCCTGGCCGGGCGCCGGCACCTGCGCCGGCTGGACCAGCAACTGCTGCACCTGAATGCCTCACCGGGCGGCGCCGCCGACTTGCTTGCCGCCTGCCTGTTCCTCGACAAAGCCGGGAGCCTGTGACATGGAAACCCTGACCTTTAATTTTCCCGCCGCCGAACCTGGGCGTGGCCGTACGTTGGTGGGCTGCGTCAGCTCCGGCGACCTCGAAGTGCTGATCGAACCCGGCACTGCCGGCAGCCTGCAGATCCAGGTGGTGACCTCGGTCAACGGCAGTGCAGCCCGCTGGGCGCAACTGTTCCAGCGCCTGTTCGAGGGCCGCGCCTGGCCGGCCGTGAACATCGACATCCATGACTTCGGCGCCACCCCAGGCGTGGTGCGCCTGCGCCTTGAGCAAGGCTTCGAGGAGATCGCCCATGACTGACACCGCACGTTTGCTGCGCAGCCGCAGCTTTGTCGAACTGGGTGCCCGCCAGCGCGCCCGCGCTGTGCTCGACCCTGGCAGCTTCCGTGAACTGCTGGGCCCGTTCGACCGCCTGATATCGCCGTGGTTGCCGCGCCAGGGCATCGTGCCACAAGCCGATGATGGCGTGGTTATCGCCAAGGGCCTGCTGAACGGGCGCAATGCCGTGGTCGCTGCGATTGAAGGGGGGTTCCAGGGCGGCAGCATGGGCGAGGTGGGCGGCGCCAAGATTGCCGGAGCCTTGGAACTGGCCATCGAAGACAACCGCAACGGCATCCCCACCTGCGCCGTGTTGCTGCTGGAAACCGGCGGCGTGCGCTTGCAGGAAGCCAACCTGGGCCTGGCGGCGATTGCCGAGATCCAGGCGGCCATTGTCGACCTGCGCGCCTGGCAGCCGGTGATCGGGCTGATCGCAGGCTCGGTCGGCTGCTTTGGCGGCATGTCCATCGCCGCCGGCCTGTGCAGCCACTTGCTGGTCACCCGCGAAGCCCGCCTGGGCCTCAATGGCCCGCAGGTCATCGAGCAAGAGGCGGGCATTGGCGAATACGACGCCAAGGACCGCCCCTTCATCTGGAGCCTGAGCGGTGGCGAGCAACGCCATGCCAGCGGGCTGGTGGACGCCTACGTGGCCGACGACATCGAAGCCCTGCGCGAACACTTGCAGCAACTGCTGGGCCAACCTTCCAAAGACCGCGCCAGCCAACATGCCTGGTTCCTTGCACGCCTGGCCCAGCTGGGCGACGACTGCCCGCAACTGGATGCCGCCGCCGTGCGCGCCCTTTACCAAGGAGAAACCCAATGAACCGTGCCTTGAACTGGCTGCCGGGCCTGGCCGGCGGGCAAGCCTTGCCAGGCTATCCTGCCTCGCTGCGGGTGATCGACGGCGAATTGGACAACCGCCTGGCACGCTTCATCGCCGTGGTGCCGGATGCCGACAACCCGTTCCCCCGCGCGCGCTCAGGCGAGGTCGGCCTGCTGGAAGGCTGGGGTTTGGCCAAGGCCGTGAGCGACGCGGTGGAAGCTGATCGCAACGGCCAGAAGCGCGCCATTGTCGCGGTGATCGACGTGCCCAGCCAGGCCTATGGCCGCCGCGAAGAAGCGCTGGGTATCCACCAGGCGTTGGCCGGTGCCGTGCAGGCCTATGCCCAGGCGCGGCTGGCCGGGCACCCGGTGATCGGCCTGCTGGTCGGCAAGGCCATGTCTGGCGCCTTCCTGGCCCATGGCTACCAAGCCCAGCGCCTGATTGCCCTGGACGATGCCGGGGTGATGGTGCACGCCATGGGCAAGGCGGCAGCGGCGCGCATCACCTTGCGCAGCGTCGAGCAACTGGAAGCCTTGGCCGCCGAGGTGCCGCCGATGGCCTACGACCTGGGCAGCTACGCCTCGCTGGGCCTGCTGTGGCGCCGCCTGGCGGTAGACAGCGCCGAGACGCCGAGCAGCGCTGACCTCGCTCGGGTGCGTACTTGCCTGGCTGAGGCGGTGCATGACATCGGCAACTCGACTGACCTGACGTCACGGCTGGCGGGCGAAAACCGCAGTGCCTCGCGCCAGGTTCGTGAACAGCTGCGTCGTCAGTGGCAGGGCGCCTGAGATGAACGCGCCAAGGCCGCACGACCTGCTGTGGGGGATGCCTGTGTCGGCCTTGCCTGCCGATGCGCCGCAGTGGGCGCTGGACGTGCTGGCCGGTGCTCAGCCGGTGGTGGTACGCCGTGCCATTTGTGACCATGGCTGGGTGGCGGTCGGGCTGCGTGGTCAGGGTCGGACACAGCGTTTTGCAGCGTTGATGCGTCTGGTCGACATTCAGCGCCAGCAAGGCCCCGAAGCGCTGCGCGGGCCTGGGCAAAGCCCGTGGCCTGCGCTGCAGGCGTTGGCCTCGGTCGCCCCGGTGTTGAATGCCAGTGGCCTGGCCTGGGGACCAACAGGCGGGGCGGGGTACCAGATCGCTACCGGTATCGAAGTGCTCCATACCGGCAGCGACCTGGACTTGCTGCTGCATACGCCACAACCGCTGGCCCGTGCCCAGGCGCGGGAGCTGTTGGATATCCTCGACTGCGCGCCTTGCCGTATCGACGTGCAGCTGGAAACCCCAGCGGGGGCTGTCGCCCTGCGAGAGTGGGCCGGTTTCGCTCGCCGCGTGCTGCTCAAGTCGGACCATGGGCCACGCTTGGTCGGCGACCCGTGGGCGGCGCAGGAGCGCGCGGCATGAGCAGCCTGTTCGCCTTCCCCGGTCAAGGCGCCCAGCAGGTAGGCATGTTGCAGCGCCTGCCTGAAGGTTCGGGGCAGTTGCTGGAAGAGGCCAGCGATGTGCTTGGTCAGCCGGCGCTGGCACTGGACAGCCAGCATGCACTGCAAGCGACCCGTGCCGTGCAGCTGTGCCTGCTGTTGAGCGGTGTGGCCTGGGCGCGCTGGCTGATGCAGCGCAGCCCTGCGCCGGACTACGTGGCGGGCTTGTCGATTGGTGCCTATCCGGCTGCGGTGGTAGCGGGCGCCTTGGGGTTTGCCGACGCCGTGCGCCTGGTTGCCCTGCGTGGCGAGCTGATGCAGCGCGCCTACCCACAGGGGTATGGCATGACTGCACTCAGCGGCCTGGACCTGGCCAGCGTCGAGCGCCTGCTGAGCGAGGCGCCGGGAGAGGTGTACGTCGCCAACCTCAACAGTGAAAACCAGATCGTTATCGCCGGTAGCGATACCGCGATGGCTGCGGTCGCAGCCAGGGCGCGTCGCCTTGGCCAAGGTGCGGCCCGGCGCCTGGCAGTCAGCGTGCCGTCGCATTGCCCGCTACTGGCCGGCCCTGCGGCGGAACTGGCCAGTGCTTTCGCCACGGTCGTGCTGCAACGGCCACGTATCACGTACCTAAGTGGCAGCAGCGCACGGCCGATATTCGACCCACAGCGCCTGCGCGACGACCTGGCCGGCAACATGGCGCGGGTGGTCGACTGGCGTGCTACGTTGCGCAACGCCTATGAGCGCGGCGTACGCCTGCACCTTGAGCTACCGCCCGGTAGCGTGCTCAGCGGGCTGGCCCGCCCGGTATTCGAACAGGGCAGGGTGGTGGCTGTGGAGGGTACCCGTTGGGACAGCCTGGATGCGCTGCTGCGCCAGGAGGTGGCCCAGAACCGATGATGGCAGGCTGATGCGCTCCCACATTGACCGCGTGAGCCGGGCAAGTGTGTTTACGAAGAACAACAACAAGCAACTTCGACACTATCTGAGGGCAACAACAATGATCATCTATGGTGTGGCACTGCTGGCAGTCTGCACGCTGGCCGGCGTTATCGTCGGCGACTTCCTGGGCGTGCTGCTGGGCGTCAAATCCAATGTGGGTGGGGTTGGCATCGCCATGATCCTGCTGATCTGCGCACGCCTTTATATGCACCGCAACGGTGGCATGAGCAAGGAATGCGAGTTTGGCGTGGGCTTCTGGGGCGCCATGTACATCCCGGTTGTGGTGGCCATGGCCGCCCAGCAGAACGTGGTCACCGCCCTGCACGGCGGGCCGGTGGCGCTGCTGGCGGCGGTGGGCGCGGTGCTGGTGTGCGGCGCGACCATCGCCCTGATCAGCCGCAGCCATCGCGGCGAGCCTTTGCCCGCGCTTGACCCCACCCCTGAAGCCAGTGCGCAGGTTGCCCCTGCAGGAGGTCGTTGAACATGTGGCCCATCATTGAAAGTGCCTTGGAACACAACGGCCTGATCACTGCCTTCGCGGCGGTAGGCGCAATCATGTGGTTGTCGGTCGTGCTGTCGAAGTACCTGACCTTCGGCCGCGTGCACGGCTCGGCCATCGCCATCGTCATTGGCCTGGTCCTGGCCTGGGTCGGCGGCACCCTCACCGGCGGCCAGAAAGGCCTGGCCGACATGGCGCTGTTCTCCGGTATCGGCCTGATGGGCGGGGCCATGCTGCGTGACTTCGCCATTGTCGCCACGGCTTTCGAGGTGCAGGCCACCGAGGCGCGCAAAGCCGGCATGATCGGCGCGGTGGCGCTGTTGCTGGGCACTGTGTTGCCGTTCATTGTTGGCGCAGCGGTGGCTTACGCCTTCGGTTACCGCGATGCGGTGAGCATGACCACCATCGGTGCGGGTGCGGTGACCTATATCGTCGGGCCTGTGACCGGGGCGGCGCTGGGGGCCAGTTCGGGTGTGATGGCCCTGTCGATTGCCACCGGGTTGATCAAGGCGATTCTGGTGATGGTGTTCACCCCTGTATCGGCGCGCCTGCTGGCGCTGGACAACCCACGCTCGGCGATGGTGTTCGGTGGGTTGGCGGGGACGGTGTCGGGGGTGACGGCCGGGCTGGCCGCGACGGATCGGCGGTTGGTGCCGTATGGGGCTTTGACGGCCACTTTCCATACTGGACTGGGTTGCCTGATGGGCCCGTCGATCTTGTACTTTTGTGTTCGCGGTCTGGTCGGCTGACAGCGAATTCGTGGGAGCCGCCGCATCGACATTAAACCCTGCGATGCGGCACCCCCCGATTCTGGGAAATCCGTTGGGGGATCCTCCCCAATCTGTTTCGGTTGATCTCATAACTTATTGATAAGGAGGAATATTATCTTCTGGCATACACCTTGCTGCAGCTCCCCGCAGAGTTCCTGTGTCCCGGAGGTGCAGCATGACTACGCCACGCAAAGGCCCCCTTCTGTCATCACTCGTTCTGGCCCTGCTGGGTTGGGAATCGACCAGCGAGGCGGCCGTGCAGTGCCAGCGCACCTTGGTCGCCAATGTGGTGGCACTGGACCAACCCCTGATGTTCAACCGCCTTGGTGCGCAAAACGCCAACGGCATGCTGTTCGCGCTCCGCGAGGATGTGGTGGACGACAAGCAGGTGCCGCTTAGCAGAGGCGGGGCTGCGGTACCCGGCAAGGTTACGCTGCGCCCGGACAAGCGCCCACGGCCGATCGTGCTGCGCGTGGCTGCCGGTGACTGCCTCACGGTCAACCTGACCAACCTGCTCGATTACCGGGCCAACCCCAACAAGCACGGCATCGAGGCAGAGGGGCCCGAGGGTGAAGAGGTGGAAAACGAAGCGGATGAAGGCTTCGTTGCCGACGAACAGGTGGCCGAGCGCATGGTCGGCTTCCAGGTCAACGGTATGCAGGCGGTCAATAGCATCGCCGACATTTCTGCCTACACCGGGCGCAATGGCAACTTCTTCGTCAGCCCCGGCAGCACCCGCAGCTACACCTTGTATGCCGAGCGCGAAGGTGCCTTTGCCGCTACCAGCAAAGCCGCCACGTTTGGCGGTGAAGGCACGGCGGGCAACGTTGCCAATGGCCTGTTCGGCCAGGTGGTGGTGGTGCCCAAGCTTGGCCGCACCTACCGCAACACCCTCACCGAAGAAGAAATGCGCCTGGCCACCACTGGCCGTACTGCCACCGGCCAGCCGGTGATCGACTACGAAGCGCGTTACCCGCAAGTAGAACCATGGATCGCCGAAGGCAAGGCCGGCAAGCCGATCATAGCCATGGTCAACGGTAACGAGATCATCAACAGCGAAACCGATGCCATCGTCATGGGCCCAAACCCCGACGGCAGCTTCCCCAAGTCGACCTACCCACTGGAAAGCATGGGCAAGCGCAACCCGGCGCTGCCCAACCGCCTGGAGGCGTTCCGCGATTTCGCCTCGCAGTTCGCCGACGAGGTCGCGGGCACTCAGGCGTTCCCCGGCTACTGGGCGGACCCTGTGATGGGCCATGTACTGGAGCCGACGCGTGACTCCTTCATGATCAACTATGGCTCCGGTGGCATGGGCGCCGAAGTGGTGGCCAACCGCCTGGGGGTGGGCCCGATGCACGACTGCCTGTCGTGCGCTTACGAAGAGTTCTTCCTCAGCGCCCATACCGTCGGCGATATCGGCACCCTGGTGGATGTGCCGGCCAACGTCGGCCTGGAGCACATCCGCCCAGGCGAAGTCCCGCCGGCCAGTGCCGTTGGGGTCAAAGCCAGCATGGCCCTGTACCCCTCGGAACCTGCCAACGTGCACCACAGCTACATCGGCGACTTCACCAAGTTCCGCAACACCCACAACGGGCATGAGCAGCACATCTTCCACCTGCACGGCCACCAGTGGCTGTTCAACCCCAATGACGACAACTCTGACTACATCGATGCCCAAGGTATCGGCGCCGGTGTCGGCTACACCTACGAGATCGCCAACGGTGGTTCGGGCAACCGCAACCGGGTGGCCGGCGATGCCATCTACCACTGCCACTTCTACCCGCATTTCGCCCAAGGCATGTGGGCCATGTGGCGGGTACACGATGTGTTCGAAGAAGGCACCCGCCTGGAGGTGAGTGGGCAGGGCGAGAATGGCTTCCACAGTACGCCATTCGCCTTGCGTAGCGGCAAACCGGCAGCGGGCGCTCGGGCGCTACCCGATGGCGAGATCGTCGCCGGCACGCCGATCCCGGCCATCGTGCCGCTGCCGGGCAAAGCCATGGCACCGATGCCTGGAAAAGTGGTGGTGGTACCCAAACTCTCCGAAACGCTGGTCGCTGCCAATGACGATGATGACGACGATGAGGAGGGCGATGACGACCACGCCAACCAACCCCCCGTGCGCAAGGCTGTCGGCTCGCTGGCATTGGTCGATCGTACCGAAGCCAACCGAAATGCCGACGGCACCCTGAAAAACCCAGGTTACCCATTCTGGATCGGCGGCATGGAAAGCAGCGTCGGCAACCGCCCACCCACCCCGCCGCTGGACATGCTCGACCCGGCCCTGGCCCGGCAGCTGAAAGACAGCGGCAAAGCCCTGTGGGCCAACCTGGATGCGAACCAGGTCGATGGCTGGGACGGTGGCCTTGGTCGCCACGCGCTGGACGGCGTTTCGGCCGGCGGCGAAGCCGAGACCACCACCACCAAGCTGGACTTCACCAAGGTCGTGCACAAGGCCAAGCCCATCTACCTACCGGAAGAGGGCACCGATGTCGAGCAGGCTGCCATGCAGTTCCACGCCATGGCCGAACACCCCAGCTATGCCCTGATCCCTGGCAGCCAACCCGTGGCCAAGGCATTCCGCACCAACGGTGCCTTGCCCACCGCCGGCGCACCGTACTACGAACCGTGCATGGATGACCGTGGCAAACGCTTGACCCAGTCTTCGGGCGTGGGCGAGTTCTTTAGCGGCGAGAGCCCTACCGGCCTGAACTTCCGTGGCGCTTCGGCCTTTACCGCCGACCGCCCACGTATCTACAAAGGTGCCAACATTCAATTCGACGCGGTGTACAACAAGGTCGGCTACCACTTCCCACAGGCACGCATCATTGCCCTATGGGAAGACGCCTGGCCGGTGATTACCAAGCAGCGCCCACCAGAGCCACTGGTGATGCGCATGAACACCTTCGACTGCACCATGTACCAGCACACCAACCTGATCCCGAACATCTACGAGATGGACGACTACCAGGTGCGCACCCCGACCGACGTGATCGGCCAGCACATCCACCTGCCTAAATGGGACCTGACCGCTGCCGATGGCTCGGCCAACGGCTGGAACTACGAAGACGGCATTCTCTCGCCCGGCAGCGTGGTCGAGCGCGTACATGCCATCCGTGCCTACAACGGCTGCACCGAGGGCGATAGCCGCGACGGCACCGCTGCCTGCCCGAAAGCCAAGCAGCACCCGTACTTCGGCCGCTTCGGCCGCGCCGACTGGCTGGGCGCACGCACTGCCATGCAGCGCTGGTTCGCCGACCCGCTGGTGAACGTGTACAACGTCGACCGTGGCCTGGGTACCATCTTCACCCATGACCACCTTGGCCCATCGACCCACCAGCAACTGGGCCTGTATGCCACCGTGCTGGCCGAACCCGCTGGCTCCACCTGGTACCACGCCGAAACCGGTGAGCAGCTGTACAACCCGGCCACGCGCCAGGATGGCGGCCCGACCTCGTGGCAGGCAGTGATCCAGACCGGCGACCACGATGGCGATGGCAAGAACGATAGCTACCGCGAGTTCTTCCTGGAGTACAGCGACTTCCAGCATGCTTATGAAGCGGGTGTTTACGTGGGCGCAGGGCCAGACGGCATCCCCAATGCCCAGTCGTACCCTGCCACCGCTGACAGCTTCCGCTACGCCATCAACCCCCCAGTGCGCGGCAAGGCGTCGAACCTGCTTGAAGCCATCGTCGAAGAACGTGGCGGTATCAACCCTGGCTGCCCAAGCCGGCCATGCCCGCAGGCGATCTCGGTGGACGACCCAGGCATGTTCGTCGTCAACTACCGTAACGAACCGTTGGCGCTGCGCGTGTACGACCCGAACAAGGTCGGCCCGGACGGCAAGCGTGGCATGCAGGCCGACGGCCTGGCCGGCGACCTCAGCTATGCCCTGCAAACCCGTACCGACCGCGCCATCCCGGCGATGAACCTGTCGCCTTCAGCGATCACCTCGGCGGTTGGCCCTACCGGCGGCACCACGCTGTTCCCGCCGCACATCAACAAGGCTGGCGCCGAACCGGGCGACCCATTCACCCCGTTGCTGCGCACCTACTCCGGTGACAACGTGCGTCTGCGCATGCACGCCGGGGGCCACGAAGAAGAGCACAACGTCACCCTGCATGGCGTGAAATGGCTGCAGAACGGTACCGGTTTCGGCAATAGCTCCAACTCGGGCTGGAAGTCATCACAGATGATCGGCATTTCCGAGCAACTGGGCTTCATGGCGCCGGTGTCGATGATCTCGAGTTCCGCAGCCACCAACGGCGACTACCTGTATTCGCTGGACGCCGCCCTGGAAGGCTATTGGAACGGTATATGGGGCATCATGCGCAACTACACCGTGCAACGTGCCGACCTGTTTGCGCTGCCTAACAACCCGCAACCGGTGGCCATGCGCAACACCGTGAACTTTGACGGCATCTGCCCGAAAACCACGGCCAACCCCAACGGCATCGGCACCCGCACCACGGTCAAGCGCAACTATGAGATTGTCGCGGCCCTGGCCAACGACATTCTCGAAAACCGCAACGGCGTCAGCATCAACGACCCGGCGGGCATCGGCCAGCACGTGGGTGGCGCGCTCAAGGCCAACGGCGGCACCCTGGTGTTCAACAGCCGTAGAACCGCCATCCCGCTGGTGAGTGGGGTAGACCCCGAAGATGGGGAACCTTTCACCATCGGTGGTCACAGTGCACCGCTGCATGACCCGACCGCGATCCTGTATGTGCGCAAGGCCGACCTCGATGCCAGCACTGGCAAGCTCAAGGCAGGTGTCCCGGTAGAGCCGCTGGTACTGCGCGCCAACGCTGGCGACTGCATCAGCATCACCCTGGAAAACCGCCTGCCACTGGTGATGCCAGACCTGCCAAGTACCGCCGTGATGCACAACGTGGTCAAGCGTGACCGCTTCGGTAGCGAGGGCTCCACCGCCTTCGCCAACAACCTGATGCGGCCGTCCAGTCACGTGGGCCTGCATGCCCAGTTGCTGGCCTACGACATCACCAAGTCCGACGGTGCCAACGTTGGCCTGAACCCGGTGCAGACCGTGCCACCCCGTGCCGGCACCAGCGGCGCCTACCCAACCAAGGTGTACCAGTACTACGCCGGCCACCTGGAGCGTGAAGGCAAACCGGTGTCGCAACTTGGCCGCACCGTGGACAACATCAACACCACGGCCATCGAGTTCGGCGGCCTCAACCTGACCCCGTCGGACTTCATCAAGCAGCCGCAAAAAGGCCTGGTGGGCGCCATGAGCATTCTGCCGCAAACCGCCACCTGGACCGAAGACACCGCCACCCGTGCCCAGGCCACGGTGAAGGTCAGCGGCCAGCCAGATTACCGCGACTTCGTCACGGTGTGGCAACGTGCGCTGAACATGCGCTGGGCCGATGGTCGCCCGGTAGAAGGCATCAATACCGAAGGCAACGGCGCTGCCGGTGACCCGCAGGATAACGGCAACATGGCGGTCAACTACAAGACCGAACCGCTGTGGCTGCGCTTCGGCATGGCACCCGACTCGCCATTCGGCCGCGCCAATGGCCTGGGCTTTGGTGATGTGCCCAACGCTCACATGGCGTACGCCAACGCCTTGGTCGGTGGCGACCCGCAGACCCCGGTGCTGTACGCCAAGCCTGGTCAGCCTGTGCGCAACCATATCGTGATGCCTAGTGGGGGCAGCCGCGGCATGGTCTACCAGCTGGACGGGCACATATGGCCACTGCACAACTACCAAGCCGAGAAGAGTGATGTGGACGGCTACCCGATGAGTCTGCCGGGTATCGGTTCGGTGCGCTTCGGCAACAACCCGATGGCCATGTATATCGGCGCGCAGGAAAGCGTACTGCCAGCGGCGCACTTCAGCTTCATGCTGCCCAGTGCCGGCGGTGCCAACGCGGTGGCGGGTGACTACCTGTTCCGCGACTACGCCGCCTACGGCAACCTTTCGGGGCTGTGGGGAATCTTGCGGGTGACCAACGAAGCGCCGCCGGCAACGGCCCCGGCGCAGTGACGGAAAAGGAGCGCGAGCATGAACAAAAAGACTCGCCCTGCTTACTTGGGGGTAATGTTGGGTGTGGCGCTGATTGGCCTGGGCGTGGCGTATGAAAAGCTCTGGTGCGACCCGCGCGAGCTGTTGCAGGAACCTGCCGACCCGCAGGCCCTGCACCGGCTCAGCCGGGACGGCGTCACCGTGGAGTTCGAAGCCCGACCGTTGGCCGGCGGGGAGCTGAAGGAAGGCAGCTTCGCCAACATCCGTTTCAAGCTCAGCGACCAGAGCAGTGGCCAGCCGCTGTCGGGCATGGCCCCAGGGGCGTGGATCGACCCCGCGCAGTCGGCCCCGTTGGGTGACCGCGAGCAAAGCTGCAAGGCGCGGGTCGCGCTGTTTCTCAAGAGCAGCATCGGGGCCCGGCCGCTGCTCGACCTGAACAGCTACTTCCTGCTGATGCTGAACAAGGACGCCAGCCTGACCGTGATCGACCCGACTGTGTCGGTGGGCGGCGTGACCAGCACCATGGCCCGCATCGACCTGCCCGGACGGCCCATGGACTGGGTGGCTACCAGCGACGACAAGCAGGTGTTCGTGTCGATCCCCGAGCGCGGCAAGGTGGCGGTGATCGACACCGAAACCTTCACCCGTGTCGCCGACCTGGACGCCGGCGACCAGCCGCTGCGCGTGGCCTTGCAGCCGGACCAGCACCGGCTGTGGGTTGGCAACAACAGCAGCGACCCGGCCAAAGGCGGGGTAACCGTGATCGACGTGCCGGGGCGCAACACCCTGAAAAGCTTCAATACCGGCACCGGGCACCACGAAATCGCCTTCAGCGCTGACTCGCGCTATGCCTACGTCAGCAACCGCGACAGCGGCACCCTGAGCGTCATCGACATCCCGGAAATGCGCCTGGCCAAGACCATCAAGGTTGGCCCGCACCCGCTCTCGGTCAGCTATTCGGCGCTGTCCCAGGCCGTCTACGTGGTCGATGGCGAGGAGGGCAGCGTGCGGGTCTTCGACGCCCGCAGCCATCAGCTGCGCCACACGGTCAAGGCCGAGCAGGGCCTGGGGCCGATGCGCTTCAGCAGCGATGGCCGCTACGGCATCGTGCTCAATACCCTGGAGAACCAGGCGCTGGTCATAGATGCCAGTACCGACAAGCTGATCCACCACATCCCGGTGGCGGCCGAACCGTACCAGCTGACCTTCACCAAGGGCTATGCCTACATACGTGGCCTGGCTTCGCCCAAGGTCACCATGATCAACCTGTCCAGCCTGGGCGAGGGGCGTGCACCGATCGTGCAAGGTTTCGAGGCCGGCCCGGCAGCGCCGCGCCAGGCAGGTGACCTGCCGCTGGCCCAGGGGCTGTCGGTGTCACGCGATGACAACTCGGTGTTCGTGGTCAACCCGGTGGACAACACCACCTACTTCTACGCCGAAGGCATGAACGCGCCGATGTCCGGCTACAACAACCGTGGCCACCAGGCCCGCGCGGCCATCGTCGTCGACCGCAGCCTGCGTGAAGTGGCGCCTGGGGTGTATGGCTCGACCGTGAAGCTGCCCGCCGCCGGCAAGTTCGACGTGGCCTTCCTGCTCAACCAGCCGCAGATCATCCATTGCTTCAGCACCGATGTGGCCGCAGCGCCCAATGCCAGCAAACGCAAGGGCGCGCGTGCCGAGTTCATCGGCCTCGACCAGCCTTTGCCGCAGCACAGCGACTTTACCGCGCGGGTGCGTATCGTCGGCGACGACGGCCAGCCACGCCTGGGCCTGAACGACCTGAGCCTGCGCTACTTTCTGGCGCCATCGTCGATGCCGCGCAACCTGCAGCTGCAAGAGGTGGGCGAGGGTGTGTATCAGGCGGCGCTGAACCTGCCTGAAGCCGGCGCCTGGTACCTGCATGTGCAGTCGCCCTCGCTGGGGCGCAAGTTTGCCGAAGAAAACTACACCAGCCTGCGCGTCCTGCCGGCTGCAGCGACCAACGCTTCCCAGACTGACGTGAGGAATGTGCGATGAACGCCAAGCATGCTTTCACACTGTTGGCCCTGAGCCTGGCGTTTGCCAGCAACCTGGCCCTTGCCCACGCCGGTCACGACCATGACGGCCATGGCACGCAACCGCCAGCGGCTCGCCAGGAAAAGACCAGCGTGCGCTTTGCCGATGTTTCGCTCTTGAACCAAGACGGCATGCCGGTACGCCTGGAGAAAGACCTGGTAAGCGACCACCTGGTGGTCATGGGTTTCATCTACACCAGTTGCACCACAGTGTGCCCGGTGGTGTCGTCGATCATGGGCAAGGTCCAGCAGCAGCTGGGTGGCCGGGTAGGCGAGGAGATCCACATGGTGTCGATCAGCGTCGACCCTCAGCGTGACGATGCCAAGCGCCTGCAAGACTACGCCAAGGCCTTCCAGAAGGGGCCGGGCTGGAGCTGGCTGACCGGCACCCCGTACGCCGTCACCGAGACCCTCAAGGGCCTGGGTAGCTTCAGTGCCGACCTCAGCCAGCACCCGCCGCTGATTCTGGTGGGTGACGGGCGTAGTGGGCACTGGACACGTTACTACGGCTTCACCGACCCGGCGGTACTGATCGAAGAGATCAACCGCCTCAGCGCCCGCCGAGTGCATGCCAAGAGCACTGCCATTGCCGACCATCACGAGGTGCAACCATGAGCACTGCAAGCTCCCGCCGCGCAAGCATGCGCGGGTTCGACTGGCTGGTGCTGGGTGGTTGCCTGTGGATTCTGGCCTCGGTGGCCTTCGCCCACGAAGGCCATGCGCCACAGGCCCCCGAGCCGCAGCCGGCGCCGCAGGCGATGACCAGTGGTGGCGGCACCCGTGATGCCCAGACCTGGTTCACCGACACGGTGTTGAAGGACCAGAATGGCCGCGAGCTGCGCTTTTACAGCGACGTGCTCAAGGACAAGGTGGTGATGCTTAACGTGATCTTCACCCACTGCACCGACGCGTGCCCGCTGATTACCCGCAAGTTGCGTGAAGTGCGCGAAGCGATGGGGCCGCAGCTGGCCAGCCAGGTGACTTTCGTGTCGATCAGCAGTGACCCGCTGAACGATACCCCGCAGGCATTGAAGGCGTTCGCCGAGAAGCAGGGCGTGGATGGGCCGAACTGGCTGTTCTTGACCGGCGACAAGGCCAATGTCGACCTGGTGCTGGGGCGTATAGGGCAGTTCCTGCCCAGCCCTGAGCAGCATTCGACTCAGCTGATTGCCGGTGACGTGGCCGGCAAACGCTGGAGCAAGATCCGCCCGGATGCGCCACCGGCGGCGATTGCCCAGCGCATGCAGCTGTTGGCTCAGCCACTGGCAGGCCGGTGATTGCCATGGTGCGTTCCCTGTGGAGTCAACCTCTGAGGGGGCAGCCTTTGTGGGAGCGGCCTTGCGTCGCCAAAGGGCTGCGCAGCAGCCCCAGCACTGGCAGCCTTGACCCCGAAAGTGGGGAGCGTTGCGCGCTCCTTTTGCGACGCAAGGCCGCTCCCACAGGGCTTGCGATCTGCTTGGCATGCTTGCTGGGCATGTCGCCTTTTGCCTCTGCACTGGACCTCACCGACCACGAGCAAGCCGGCAAACGCCTGTACCGCGAAGGCGTCTCCAGCAGCGACGCCCAGCTGCAAGCGCGGGTCGGCGCCAGCGATATGGCGGTGCCCGCCAGCGTACTGCCCTGCGCCAGCTGCCATGGCAACGACGGCCGTGGCCGCGCCGAAGGCGGTGTGCGCCCGCCCAGCCTCGACTGGCAACGCCTTGCACTCGGCCAGGGCACACGCGAGGCCAACGGCCGCAGCTACCCTGCCTATACCGACAGCAGCCTGGCCCGCGCCATCCAGCATGGCGTCGACCCGGCAGGCAACCGCCTGGACCCGGCCATGCCACGCTTCGAACTGACCCTGGCCGACCAGCGCAACCTCACTGCCTATCTGAAGCGGCTAGCCCAGGAACGCGACCCAGGTGTGGAGGAGGGTGTGCTGCGCCTGGGCACCTTGCTGCCCGCGAGCGGCCCGCTGGCCGAAGCCGGGCAAGTGATACAGGCAGTGCTGGAAGATGGCCTGGCGCAACTCAACCAGCAAGGCGGCATCCACGGCCGGCGCTTGGAACTGGTAGTGCTTGACCCAGGTTTCGATCCCGCCAGCGCCGAACGCGCCTTGCACCAGTTGCTGGAGCAAGAGCGGGTGTTCGCCCTGGTCACGCCATTGGCACCGATGCTCGACCAGCGCCTGGCGACCTTGTTGGCGCCACAGAACGTACCGCTGATTGGCAGCACCCCACGCAGCGGCGGCAGCGCACAAATCTTCGACCCGCTACCCGGCCTGCCCGAGCAACTGCTGAGCCTGGCAGGCCATGCCCGTACAACGCTGGGGCTGGCCGCGGATGAGCTGCGCGTGGTGTATGCCGGCAACGAACAGGCCGCGTTGGCCGAGCAGGTGCGCGAGCGTTTGCTGCAGCAAGGCTGGGCACCACCGGCCATCCAGGCGTTCGCCGGCCAGGCGGTGGACGGGCAGGGCATCGTCTTCCTTGGCCGCGCCCAGGCCTTCGCCGAGTTGGCGGCGGCGTTGCAGGCGGTGGGCCGCCAGCCTTATCTGTTCGCCGCTTCCAGCCAAGTGGCCGGTGCGGTGGCACGCGTGCCCGAGCAGTGGTCGCAACGGCTGTTTCTGGCCTACCCCTACGTGCCGGAGGATTGGACCGAGCAAGGCCTGGCAACCCTCGCCGGGCTGCAGCAGCGCCAGGGCCTGGACCCACGCCAGGCGTCGTTGCAGGTCAACACGTTGTGCGCGTTGCAGCTGTTGAGTGAAGCGCTGAAACAGATTGGCCGTGATGCCAGCCGCGAGCAGCTGATTGCTGCGCTGGAAGGCCTGCACGATGTGCCTACCGGCCTGACCCCGGCGCTGGGCTTCGGCCCCGGCCGCCGCCAGGGCATGGCCGGGGCCCATGTGGTGGCGGTGGCCCTGCCAGGGCCACGCTTTACTGCGGTCACACCGTACCGGCCTGTGCCGGACACCCCCTGAGCGGAGGTTGCCATGCGTATCGTGTTGTTGTGCCTGTTGCTGGTGCTGGCCAGGGCGAGCTGGGCCGATGTGCCGGCGGCGCGGGTCAATGGTGTGGAGATCGAGCTGATGCGCCTGGAGCGCTACTTCAGCGAGTACCTGGACGCCCAGGGCCGTGCGGTGACCAGTATCCGCAACCCAGGCCTGTACAAGCGCCTGCGTGACCAGGCGCTGGACGAACTGATCGACAAGGAGCTGTTGTGGCAGGAAGCGCAACGCCAAGGCATTGCCGTCAGCGATGAACGGGTGTCGGCGCACGTCGGTGAAGTGGAAGCAGCCTTTGGCAGCCCGGCGGTTTTCGAACGGCGGCTGGCAGAGGCAGGCTTCGATAGGGCACAGTACACTGAATACACCCGGCAGGACATGGCAGCCCAGCAGGTGTATGCCCAGCTCAGCGCAGTCGACGCGCCGAGCCAGGGCGAAGTGGAGGCATTCTATGATGCCAACAAAGAAAGACTGCAAGGAGCGCAGAACCAAAGTGATAACCCTTCGGTCATACGCGAACAGGGCCTGGTCTTGGCCAGGGCTACGCTCATCGGTCAACGCGAGGCGCAGGAGCGCCAATCCGTGCGCCAACGTTTGCGCGAATCCGCTAAAGTGGAGATCGCCGACTGAGGCCCACGATGGCGTTTCCCCCAATGCTGGGGAATTAAGGTTTGGCAATGTGCCATCATTTCCCCCGCTTGTGGGGAACCGGTTGGGTGCGCGTGCTCAACGTATTTCGGGTGCTGGCCGGCACCCTTGGCAAATCAGTGACTTACAGCGGTGCAACATGACTATTCACGCCTGGCACGAAGCCTGCTCAAGCCTTGTTAAGGGCGCACTTCGCAGACCGGGTAACCGGGCAGTTTTTAGGAGTCGACCTTGGTGAACAGAGTATTGGTAGTCGATGACGAACAGACTCTTGCGCAGAACCTGCAAGCGTACCTGCAGGCGCAAGGCCTGGAAGTTCATGTTGCCCACGACGGTGCCAGTGGTATCGAACAGGCTGAAAGCCTGGCACCGCAAGTAGTTGTGCTGGATTACCGCTTGCCCGACATGGAAGGTTTTCAGGTTCTGGAGGCTGTACGCAAGAACAGGCAATGCCACTTCGTGCTGATTACCGCCCATCCCACCGTCGAGGTGCGTGAGCGGGCCGCCGAACTGGGTGTGAGCCATGTCCTGTTCAAGCCGTTCCCACTGGTGGAACTGGCCCGTGCAATCTTCGACCTGATGGGCATCGAGCGCCGGCGCAGGGCCACGGACAACCCGGCAGAAGGGTTCGTCGAACGACGCCAGAACAGGAACGAATCGTTCCCCCTGCAGTTGTACGATGGAAGCTGGGTATTGGCCGACCGCCGCCGTAATGGCGTCAAGCCGCCAGGGCCCGACGACGATCAACTGCTCACAGGGGAATAGCGGCGCCCGCACCCCTGGCCGAGCCAGCCTGCGACGCGCCCCTGAGCGGAGTCGCAGGCCATGTCAGAAGCATTCGATGCAGCAGTATCAGCCTACCCCCGCGACCTGTTGGCCCAAGCCCGCCTGCAAGCCAGTGATGAGCGCCTGCTCAACTGCCTGGAACGCCTGGCCTGCGACACCCCCGATACCTTCACCCGCCGCCTGGGCCTGACCCTGCACTACCCGGTACTGGACAGCCACACCCTGCTGGCCAGCAACCCACGCTTCGACAAGGTGTCCCTGGCCCAGTGCCTGAAGCGCGAATTCGTGCTGATCGAGCAAAACGGCCAGTTGCTGGGCGTGTTCGCCGACCCCTTCGACCACACCCGCCTGGCCTGGATCGACGATGTGCTGCAAGGCGCGCCGCTGTACCTGGCCCACGCCGCCGAACTGGCCACCTTTCTGGCCCGGCACGAAGAAAGCTTCCATGCAGTCGATGCCCTGGACCACGACCCCGAGGCCAGCAGCGAAAGCGACCCGCTGCAACGCCTGTCACTGGCCAGTATCAGCGAAGACCAAAGCCGCGTGGTCAAACTGGTCAACTCCACCCTGTACGATGCGCTCAAGCTGCACGCCAGCGACATCCACCTGGGCATGACCGGCCAGGGCCTGACCATCAAGTACCGTATCGACGGCGTGCTCAACGGTGCCGGCAAAGCCAGCGGCAGCGCCTTTGCCGACCAGGTGATTTCGCGGATCAAGGTCATGGCCGAGCTGGACATCGGCGAAAAGCGCGTGCCCCAGGACGGGCGCTTCAAGGTAGCCGTGGGCGACCGGCAAATCGACTTCCGGGTGTCGATCATGCCCAGCATCTTCGGTGAGGACGCCGTACTGCGGGTGCTCGACAAGCAGGACTTGTCCGACCGGGTCAGCGGCGTGCAGTTGCAAGCCCTGGGCTTTGCCGACGAAACCCTGCGCGCCCTGCGCCGGCTGGCCGCCGAACCTTACGGCATGATCCTGGTGACCGGCCCCACCGGCAGCGGCAAGACCACCACTCTGTACGCCATGATCAGCGAGATCAACCACGGCGTGGACAAGATCATCACCATCGAAGACCCGGTCGAGTACCAACTGCCCGGCGTGCTGCAGATCCCGGTCAACGAGAAGAAGGGCCTGACCTTCGCCCGTGGCCTGCGCTCGATCCTGCGCCATGACCCGGACAAGATCCTGGTTGGCGAAATCCGCGACCCCGACACTGCACAGATTGCCGTGCAGTCGGCGCTCACCGGCCACCTGGTGTTCACCACCATCCACGCCAACAACGTATTCGACGTGATCGGCCGCTTCAGCCAGATGCAGGTCGACCCCTACAGCTTCGTTTCCGCGCTCAACGCAGTGCTGGCCCAGCGCTTGATTCGCCTGGCCTGCCCACACTGCGCCACGGCCTGCGAACACGATGACGACACCCTGTATGGCTCGGGCCTGACCCGCGAGGCCGTAGCCGGTTGGACCTTCGTGCGCGCCCAGGGCTGCGGCCAATGCCGGGGCAGTGGCTACCGCGGCCGCAGCGCCATTGCCGAACTGCTGCACCTGGACGACGACCTGCGGCAAATGATCGTGGAGCGCCGCCCCCTGGCGCAAATCAAGACGCTTGCCTGCCAGCGCGGCCTGCGCCTGCTGCGGGCCTCGGCCCTGGACCTGGTCCGCGATGGCCGTACCACCCTTGAGGAGATCAACCGTGTCACATTCATCTGATCGTTTCTGCGCTGTATTGGGCGCCGAGGGTGTCGGCCTGGGTCGCTGGCACAATAACCACCACCAATGGCTGGGTAGCCGTGAGTTCAGCTGCGATGCCGCCCAACCGGCCTGGGCAGCCGCAGTCGATGCACTGGCCGCGCTGCTGGCCGAGCATGCCGTACGTGGCGCCCAGTTGCGGGTATTGCTGTCGGCCCGCTACAGCCGCTTCTGCCTGGTGCCCTGGAGCGATGCCATCGGCCACCCCCGCGAACTGGATGCCTATGCCCGGGCCTGCTTCGAAAACCTCTACGGGCAGCCCTTGGACGACTGGCGCATCGTGCTGTCGCCTGAGCCTGCCGGTGCTGCCCGCATCGCCACGGCGCTGCCCGAAGCCCTGCTGCAACGGCTTCAGGCGCTGGGCCGGGAAAGCCGCCTGAACCTGCGTTCGGTGCAACCGTACCTGATGGCCGCCTACAACCGTTGCTCGCCGCAGCTGGCGCAAGGCGACTTCCTGTTCGTGCTGGCCGAACCGCGCCGCAGCGTGCTGCTGCTGGCTGCTGGTGGGGCCTGGCAGCAAGTGCTGGCGCAAGGTTGTGCCGACAGCGACCAGGCCCTGCAAGCGCTGATCGAGCGCACCTGCGAGCTGTACGGCGAGCACCTGCCACGGGTGTACCTGCATGCCCCAGGCCGGGGCGACGTGCCGCAACTGGCGGCGGTGCAGCTGTGCCAGCCGGCCAGCGAAGCCGACCCGCTGTGCGCCATGTGGCGGGCGGTGGCCTGACATGCGCCGCCTCGACCTGGAATTCCAGCCCCGGCGCACCAGCCCTTTGGCCTGGTCGCTGCTTGCTCTGGGCAGCGCCGTGGTCGTAGGCCTGGTGCTGCTGCAACAAAGCTTGCAGGCCGAGCAGGTCGACCTGGAGGCCAGCGTGCACAGCCTTGAGCTGCAACTGGGCCGCCGTCCGGCCACCGTAGCGCCACAAAACAGCGCTGCCAGCCGCGAGCAAGCCGAGCGTCTGGCACAGATGCGCAGTGTGTCGCAGCAACTGCAACGCCCCTGGCAGCAGCTGTTCGCCATGCTCGAAGCCATGCCCCAGGACGATGTCGCGTTGCTTGGCCTGACCCCGGATGCACGCAAGGGCCAGGTGCGCATTGCCGCCGAGGCACGCAACCTCGAAGCGATGCTGCAGTACCACCAGCGCCTGGAAGCCAGTGACGAGCTAAGCGATGTATCGCTGCTCAACCACGAGGTGCTGGCCGCACAGCCTGAGCACCCCGTGCGCTTCACCCTCACCGCCACTTGGGAGACCGGCCATGCGCGCCCTTGAATCGCTCAACAGCCTGATCTTCCAGGAGCGCCTGCGCAGTGTCGGCCCGGTCGGCCTGGCGGCGGTGGCCGTAGGCCTGCTGGCCATTGGTGTGGCGTGTGCCGGGGTGCTGCCGCAATGGCAGAACGTGCGCGAACTGCGCGCCACCGAAGCGGACGCCAGCGTGCAGGTAGGGCGGGTCAAGCGGGGAGAGCTGAAGATTGCCGTCAAACCCGAACAGCAGGCCCTGGACACCCTGCGTCAGCAACTGCCGGGGCAGCCCCAGGCCAGCGAGCTGATCGAGCGCCTGTATCACCTGGCCAGCGCCGAGCACATCAGCCTGGCCCGTGGTGAGTACGCCCTGGGCATCGACCCCAAGACCCAGCTGGCGCGCTACCAGATCGTGCTGCCGGTGCGCGGCAGCTATCCGCAGATTCGCGGCTTCCTCAAGGGCCTGCTCAAGCAGCTGCCGACCCTGGTGCTGGAAGACCTCGAGCTGCAACGCAAACGCATTGGCGACAGCGAGCTCAATGCCCGCCTGCGCATGACCCTTTACCTGTCGAGGTCGTGATGAACACTCAACGTGCAGTCATCTGGGCCGGTTTCCTCGGCGTGAGCGCAGCGCTGGCCTGGGCACCCGGCCATTGGTTCGGCCAAGAAGACGCGCTGGCCCCGGTCGCCGGCAAGCCAGCTCCCACAGAGACTGCGGGCAGCGCCGCTTCTGCGGGTGCGGTTTTGGCCGCGAAAGGGCCGGACCAGGCCTCCAGAGACCTGTTCCCCACCCAGCAGTGGACCAAGCCCAAAACCCTGGCCACCGTCACCGAGCAACCCGTGGTTGCCGCGCCAGCAGTAGTGCCAGCGCCAACCGCTCCGGCACTGCCATTTGAATTCATCGGCCGCATGGGTGACCGCGACGACCTGCAGATCTTCTTGCAGAGCGGCGAAAAACTCTACGTCGTGCGCCAAGGCGACGTGATCGAAGACACCTATCGCCTCGACCGCGTTTCAGCCAGCGAGCTGAGCCTGGTCTACCTGCCTTTGCACCAGTCGCAGACCTTGTCTGTAGGGAGCGCACCATGAAGTCGTCGAAGCTGTGCAAGCCTGCTCCGTTCCTGCTCGTGGCGCTGTGCGTGGCCATTGCCGGCTGCGGTACCAGCGCGGTACGCAAGGACAGCGACCAGTTGATGAAAGAGGGCCAGTACGAGGCCGGCATTGCCCGCCTGGAAGAAGCCCTGCGCGATGACCCACGCGACACCGAGCTGAACATCGCCCTGGCCCACAGCCGTCAGGCGGCAGTCGAGGCGCTGATCACCCAGGCCGACGCCGACCGTATCCGCCACGACTTCGCCAATGCCCGCATGGGCTATGGCCGAGTGCTGACCCTGGAGCCGAACAACCGCCGCGCCCAGGAAGGCATCCGCCAGCTGGAACTGATCCGCACCCTCGACGAGCGCGTGGCGCTTGGCCAGGCCGCGCTGCGCCAGGGCGACCTGTTCGGCGCCGAGCGCTACATGCGCGAAGTGCTGCGCCTGGACCCGCAGAACCAGAAGGGCATGACCCTGCGCAGCGACATCGAGAACGTCCAGGCGCGCACCGCACAGCCGTACCCGCAGTTGCGCAGCAAGCTGGAGCGGCCAGTGACCCTGGAGTTTCGCGATGCCAACCTGAAGACCATCTTCGAGGTGCTGTCGCAGGTCGCCGGCATCAACTTCATTTTCGACAAGGACCTGCGCCCGGACATGAAAGCCACCATCTTCGTGCGTGAAGTGCGCATCGAAGACGCCGTGGCCCTGCTGCTGGAGCAGAACCAGCTGCGCCAGAAGATCGTCAACGACAACACCGTGATGGTCTACCCCGACTCGCCGCAGAAGACCAAGGACTACCAGGAACTGGTCATGCGCACGTTCTACCTGACCAGCATCGACGCCAACACCGCGCTGAACATGGTCAAGACCATGCTCAAGACCCGCGACGTGTTCGTCGACGAGCGCCTCAACACCTTGACCATGCGCGACACCCCGGATGCCGTGCGCATGGCCGAGAAGCTGCTGCAATCGCAGGACCAGTCCAACCCCGAGGTGGTGCTGGAAGTGGAGGTGATGGAAGTGGCCACCTCGCGCATCCTCGACCTCGGCCTGCAATGGCCCAACACCTTCGGCGTGCTGAGCAACGACGGCAAACCGGTCAGCGTGCTCGACCAGCTCAAGGGCATCGACTCCAGCCGCATCAGCATCTCGCCGGCGCCGCAGGCCAAGATCAACGCTTCGGACAAGGACATCAACACCCTGGCCAGCCCGGTGATCCGCGTCAGTAACCGCGAGCAGGCACGCATCCACATCGGCCAGCGGGTGCCGATCATAAGCGCCACCTCGGTGCCGTCCACCCAGGGCCCGGTGATCACCGAAAGCGTCACCTACCTGGACGTCGGTTTGAAGCTTGAAGTACAGCCCACCGTGCACTTGAACAACGAAGTGGCGATCAAGGTGGCGCTGGAAGTGAGCAACGCCACGCCGTTGGAAGCCACCCGCCAGGGCACCATTCCGGTCCAGGTCGACACCCGCAACGCGCAAACCAGCCTGCGCCTGCACGATGGCGAAACCCAGGTACTGGCCGGCCTGGTGCGCAATGACCACAACGCCAGCGGCAACAAAATCCCCGGGCTTGGCGACATCCCCGGCCTGGGCCGGCTGTTCGGCAGCAACAAGGACGACATGAGCAAGAGCGAGCTGGTGCTGGCGATCACCCCGCGCATCGTGCGCAACCTGCCGTACCAGAGCCCGTCGGACATGGAGTTCTCCACCGGCACCGAGTCGGCCATGCAGGTACGCCAGATGGCCCCGCTGCCACCAATGGACGTGCCTGGCAATGCGCCAACCACCGACGCACCGGTCGTGGACAGCCAAATGGCGGTCGCCCCGGTCAACGGGAGCCCACGGCCATGAAAACCCGGCGCCTTATGCACGGCTTCAGCCTGATCGAGGTGGTGCTGACCCTGGCACTGCTCGGGCTGCTGGCCAGCATGGCCGCGCCGCTGACCGAAACCGTGGTGCGCCGTGGCAAGGAGCAGCAATTGCGCGAGGCGCTGTACCAGATTCGCGATGCCATCGACGCCTACAAGCGGGCCTTCGACGCCGGCTACATCGAGAAACGCCTGGATGCCAGCGGCTACCCGCCGAACTTGCAGGTACTGGTGGATGGCGTGCGCGATGTGCGCAGTGCCAAGGGCGCCAAGTTCTACTTCCTGCGGCGCATCCCGCACGACCCGCTGGTGGCGGCCAAGGATGAAGACGAAGGCGGCTGGGGCTTGCGCGCCTACGACAGCAGCCCCGACAACCCGCGCGAAGGCGAAGACGTGTTCGACGTGTACTCCAGGGCTCGAGGCAAAGGCCTCAACAGCATCCCTTACGGGCAATGGTGACAGCCATGAAACGCAGCAAAGGCTTCACCCTGATCGAATTGCTGGTGGTCATGGCGATCATCGCCACGCTGATGACCATCGCCATGCCGCGCTATTTCAACAGCCTGGAAAGCTCCCGCGAGGCCACCCTGCGCCAGAGCCTGGCGGTGCTGCGCGAGTCATTGGACCACTACTACGGCGACACCGGCCATTACCCGGACTCGCTGGAGCAACTGGTGGAGCAACGCTACCTGCGCAACACCCCGGTCGACCCGATTACCGAACGCAGCGATGCCTGGCAGTTGGTGCCACCGCCCGAAGGCGTGGCCGGCGGCGTGGCCGATATCAAGAGCGGTGCCACAGGGAGGGCGCGTGATGGCAGCCTCTTCGCTGAATGGTAAGGCCCAAAGCGGCTTCACCTACCTGGGCGTGCTGCTGCTGATTGCGGTCAGCAGCGTGGCCCTGGCCGCTACCGGCACGATCTGGGCCAGCGCCGCCCAGCGTGACCGCGAACGCCAACTGCTGTGGGTGGGCAGCCAGTACGCCCAGGCCTTGCGCAGCTACTATCGCGCCTCGCCGGGTTTGGCCCAGTACCCGCAGGACTTGGCCGACCTGTTGCAGGACAACCGTTTCCCCCAGGCCAGGCGGCACATTCGCAGGCTGTACCCCGACCCCATCACCAACAGCGACGAGTGGGGCCTGCTGCGCTCGATCGACGGCCGCATCACCGGCGTGCACAGCCGTTCGGACGCCACCCCATTCAAACGCAGTGGCTTCAGCGCCGAATGGACAGGCTTCGAGGGGTTGGAGCATTACAGCGACTGGCAGTTCGTCGCCGAGCAGGCCTTCAGCGAAAGTGCCGGCGGTGTGCAGACCCACAGCGGCCCGGGAGACACGCCATGAACAGCCTGGCAGCGCTGTGCCTGAGCCTGCTGTTGCTGGCCACCTCGGCCAAGGCCGGTAATGAAGACGAGATGCAGGGCTTTATCGTCGACAACACCATCTCGCACATCGGCCACGACTTTTATTACTACTTCGCCGACCGCCTGCGCGCCACCAGCCGCCTGGACTTCAACCTGGTGGTACGCGAACGCCCGGATGCCCGCTGGGGCAGCCTGGTCACCGTGGAATTCGAGCGTGAAGTGATGTACCGCCGCTTCCTGCCACCAAACACCACCGAGCTCAAAGACGAGGCCGTTGCCGCCGCCGACCTGGTCAAGCAGCAAATCATTCAACGCAAGCTGCAACGCCTGCTGCAGGACACCACCGACTTGGAGAGGGACGAGCTATGAACCACCGCATTCCACGTTGCATCGCCGCCTGCCTGCTGGCCAGCGCTTTTGCTGCTCAGGCCACCGAGCTGGTGTACACCCCGGTCAACCCGGCGTTTGGCGGCAACCCATTGAACGGCACCTGGCTGCTGAACAACGCCCAGGCGCAGAACGACTACGACGACCCCGACCTCAAGGACCGTGCCTCGGCCTTTACCGGCACCACAGCCCTGGAGCGCTTCAGCAACCAGCTGGAGTCGCGGATGTTGTCGCAGTTGCTGGACAACATCAGCAACGGCAGCACCGGCAGCATGGCGACCGATGCGTTTCTCATCGACGTCATCGACGATTCCGGGGCCTTGAGCATCAAGGTCACCGATCGCGCCACAGGAGAAATTTCGATCATTGAGGTCAGCGGCCTGAACCCCTGAGAGGGAAGGGCTTTTATGTTGGGGAGAGAACACCATGAAACGTCTGCTGAGCACGCTGCTGATCCTCACCGCCCTTGGCCTGCAAACGGGTTGCAGCCTGCGCGAACCCATGTCGGCCGAACAGGACTCGGAAACCCCGACCCTGACCCCACGGGCCTCGACCTACTACGACCTGATCAACATGCCACGCCCCAAAGGCCGGCTGATGGCCGTGGTTTACGGCTTCCGCGATCAGACCGGGCAGTACAAGCCGACCCCGGCCAGCTCGTTCTCCACCAGCGTTACCCAGGGTGCGGCCAGCATGCTGATGGACGCCCTGAGCGCCAGCGGCTGGTTCGTGGTGCTGGAGCGTGAAGGCCTGCAGAACCTGCTGACCGAACGCAAGATCATCCGGGCTTCGCAGAAAAAGCCTGATGTGGCGGAAAACATCATGGGCGAGTTGCCACCGCTGCAGGCCGCTAATCTGATGCTCGAAGGCGGCATCATTGCCTACGACACCAACGTACGCAGCGGCGGGGAGGGGGCTCGTTACCTGGGGATAGACATCTCCCGCGAGTATCGGGTGGACCAGGTGACCGTGAACCTGCGTGCCGTTGACGTGCGCACCGGGCAGGTGTTGGCCAACGTGATGACTAGCAAGACCATCTACTCGGTTGGCCGCAGCGCCGGGGTGTTCAAGTTCATCGAGTTCAAGAAACTGCTGGAAGCCGAGGTGGGCTACACCACCAACGAACCGGCGCAGCTGTGCGTGCTGTCGGCGATCGAGGCGGCGGTGGGGCATTTGCTGGCGCAGGGGATCGAGCGGCGGTTGTGGCAGGTGGCCGGGGATGCGGGGGATGGCAAGGCCACGGTGGACAAGTATTTGAGCCAGAATCAGCAGCCGTGAAACAGGTTGAACGGCACCGGTGCGGTCGACGTGGGTGAGGCATTTTGCGACACAAGGCCGCTCCTGAGCCTAACATTTTTGCCAGTAGAAATTTTTACCATTAGCCATGATTATCTTGTGTAAAGCTGGAGGTGGGGAATCATCGTGACACCTACGCTAGGAACGTTATTTGACACGTCACGTGGCAGACCGATGTCTGGTGCTTTTCCTTATTCGCCTTATGGTTTCGTTCCTCGGTCAACGAGTTTGCTCGGTTTTAACGGCGAGCGACTAGACCCGTGTACCTGTAGTTATCTGCTTGGGAGCGGTTATCGATTATTTAACCCTGCTCTGATGCGATTTGGTTCTCCGGACAGTGTAAGTCCGTTCGGGTACGGTGGATTGAATTCATATGGATGTTGCCAAGGGGACCCAATAAATTTAAAAGATCCCAGCGGGCATGGCCCAGTGCCCCCAGGCTATGATTTTGTAGGGTATCATGGTAGTACGCTAAAACATCAAAGCTCGTTGTTAAGTGGCGTTCAGCTCAAGTCACGTCCTACGGTTCATCATGGCAAGGGGTTTTACTTTACGCAAGACAGAAAATTGGCTTGGCATTATGCAAGGAGAACAAGTAGTCGTGAACGGGATGGGTCAACTCCGCACGTGTTTGGAGTATATGTAAAAAATTTCAAAGAACTGAAGGCGGGAGCGGAAGTCGTTAACCTCTGGCGTGGCACTGATAGACGCGTCAAAGAAAGCTACCGGATTCGTGAATCAGTATTTAATAAAGTAAAAGTGCTGGAAACAACTTACGGCCATCTTGTTCGTAGAAATTCGTTTGTCAAAAATCCGGGGTCTCATTCGCAGCGCTATCAAGGATCTCAGGGATCTCAGGGCTTTCAGAGCTTCCAGACTTTTCAGGGTTATCAGGGTTATCAGGGTTATCAGAGTTTTCAGGGTAATCAGAGTTTTCAGAGCTTCCAGGGTTTTCAGAACTTCCAGAGTTTTCAGAGCTTCCAGGGTTTTCAGGGCTTCCAGAATATGCAGGATATTCGTGGAAATCAGAACTTTCGGGGCTTTCACAACTTTCAGTACCCTCAGTAGCAGAAAAAAGGCCGGTACGCTCTGGGAGTAAGCAATAACAATCCGTTTCATCCCCGCCTCACAGAAAAAGCCTAATGTCGGAGGGACATCATGGTCGAGCTGCCACCGCTGCAGTCCGCCAACCTGAAGCTGGAGGGTGGCATCATCGCCGACGACACCACCTGGGTATCGACACCTCCAGCCGTGATCTATCTTGAGGGCCTTTTCGCGGGCTTGCCCGCGAAGAGGCCAATGCGGTTGACAGAAGTGTTACGACAAATGCCCTCAGCTTGAAACCCTTCCCTGACCTCGGTAGTCTTTGCCCGCTGCTGTCAATCCAGCAGCCGGGTTTGGTAGCCCGCGATCAATCAAGGCGCACAAGCGCCCGCTCTGCGATACAGTTGGCGCTTTTTTGTGCCCGGCTGTTTCGTTTTATGGCGGCTGTGCGTAGGGCGCCTCCGTGCGCGCCGGTTTCCTTGATTCCCGGTCTACCAACCTGCGTACAGCCGTCACCACTTCGTTTGGTAGCGATCTGTGGCGGCTCCAGTGAATCAAGGAGCGACACAATGACAAAAGGCTTACCTGATCCTCCCGTACGCGCCACCACGGCGTCCTCCAGTTCTTCGACCTGTGAATGCAGCCATCCGCCGTTGTTTGCCGTGCGTGCGGGGGTGGACTACGAAGATGCGCTGGTGCATCTGTCCACGCTGCTCAAGGGGGCGTTTGCGACCAACCTCAAGGCGTTGGAGTTGGCCAAGGGGACTTGTCGTGATCTGTTGTTGAGCAATGACCATGGGCTGGATTCGGCCAAGGCGGTGGTGGAGGCTTTGCTCGATGGGGTTGAAAGGCAGCAGCTGGACGAGCGGGGGAAGGCGGAGCTGGTGCGGGGTGTTTGAGGGCTGGCTCGGGGGTTGTGTTTGGGCCTCCAAGTGCACGCCGATGAAGGTTTGTCGCCTGTGAGATCGAGCGCCGCCCGCGCGGCGCTCGATTTCCGCCCCACCCGAAAACCCAAGCCATACCCCCCCAGTCACACTCAGCCATTTCTCCCGCACACTCCGGAAAACTCTCAAGCTCTTAGCCCGCCACCTTGCACGGCACTAGGCCATTGCGAACTGATATTTTTGATAGTTGCGCTTGTATTGAAACTGGGCAATTGTTTCGTAAGGGTTGGTTAAAACGGAGCAGACGATGTCTCGATATTTTTATAGCGGGTGGCGATTAACTACCAAGGTGAGTGCGGATAACACTTGCAGTGTGTTTGCTGGCGCTGACGTTGTGATAGGTGAGGTTTCTGAACAAACGCGGTGGCTGCTGGCTGTAGATCGACAAAATTCAATATTCAAGGTGCAGCACAGTCGAAGCTATAGCCCTTATGGCTTTGATCAGGCTGCATTGACAGCGTCTCTCCTTGCTTACAAGGGGGAACATCGGGATGTCACGTCTGGATGCGATTTGCTTGGCAATGGGGTACGTGCCTATAGCCCGGTACTGATGCGATTCTGTTCACCTGACGTGATAAGCCCATTTGGCGCGGGTGGGATCAATGCGTACGTATATTGCGAAGCAGATCCTATCAATTATCTGGACACTGACGGGCGGATGAAAGTGCCAGTCATACCTTCCCCTTGGGCATCTAAACAACCTTACGGTATAAGCCAGCGGTCGCGCGCTATTCAGCGTGTATCACCGCCATCACCGCTATCCGCTATGTCGAAGATGGTTGAAGCGCTACCAGAAAATGGCTATCTTCCGCTTCCGCGAGTACATCCAGAGGGGGCGTCGTCGCAGCCCCGGCGCTCTTATTCGAGTTTGCATGCAGTACCCAAGGAGTTTTGGGAGAAGGCAGGTGAATTATACAAAAATCCCAATGCTGTGGCGAGCGTATGGGTTAACGACGCGCGAACCAAAGGCTTGATCAACACCGAATTGATTCTAGATCAACTGCTGATTAGTGCGATCAGCTACAAGATTGAGACTCGTGGCGCTAGATTAACAGGGTGGGGCGAGCGCGATGCTCTAAGTGAACTAGGATTTAAAAGTCGTGCCATCGCACAAAGTTCTCTCTCGCATAGAATTAATACAGTGGTGCGCTCCCGTTTTCCAATTGCTGCCTCCGCCAGTAGTGGGAGCGTTGCCAGTCGGATACGTCGGTCTGGAAATTAGACCTCTTCCAACAGTGGGTGAGTCTGGCTTGACCGGGGCTTCACTGGCATCAGGCTCGGTGTGAGCCTCTGTGGGCGCTGCGGTGCGGTGATCCTATTTGCCCGAGTAGAAAAGCCGGAGCAGGTGGCACGATCATTTGGGAGAAGTGTTACAGTGCTTACCGTTTGGTAGCGATCTGTGGCGGCTCCAGTGCGTTGCTGGATGGGGTTGAAAGGCAGCAGCTGGACGAGCGGGGGAAGGCGGAGCTGGTGCGGGGTGTTTGATGACTGGTTCGGGGGTTGTGTTTGGGCCTCCAAGTGCACGCCGATGAAGGTTTGTCGCCTGTGAGATCGAGCGCCGCCCCACCCGAAAACCCAAGCCATACACCCCCAGCCATCCCCCAACCCATCAACCAGATGACGCCCAGCCATTTCTCCCGCACACTGCGGAAAATTCCCAAGCCCGTACCCCGCCATCTTGCAGGGCACAGCCGGAGTAGAAAATGGCGCGACAACTAATAACAAACGCCCAAGACCCGCTGCACGAATCCCGCCAGGCCCGTCTGAAGCTGGCCAGCGAAGGCGAGCTGCCGCTGGGCATGCTGCGCGACGAGATCGACGCGTCCTGGCGCCGCAGCCTGGGCCATGGCCTGGATTGCCTGCAGGGCGAACAGGTCGGCCTGGGCCTGGAACAAGGCCATGACCTGCGCATGCTGCTGGAGCGCAACCGTCTGCTGGTCGACGCCGTCACCCCCGAATTGGACTACCTGGTCGCACGCCAGGGCAAGGCCGGTATCGTCATTCTCGGCGACGCCCAGGCCAACGTCCTGGCCATCGAAGGCCAGACGCACGTGCTCAGCCGCGAGGGCCTGCGCGACCTGCACCCCGGCAGCTGCTGGAGCGAGTCGCTGCGCGGCACCAATGCCATCGGCACCGCCGTGGTCGAAGGCCGGCCGACGCTGATCAACTGCGGTGAACATTACCTGGACCGCCTCAGCCCGTTCTCCTGCACCTCCGTGCCGCTGCGCGACCCGCGTGGCGAGGTGATCGGGGTGCTCGACATCACCCGCGAAGGCGTAATGGCGCAGCCGCAAGACAGCCTGTCGACGCTGATGCTGGCGGCCGGCAACATCGAAAGCCGCTTGTTCGGCCTGTGCCATCCAGAGCAGTTGGTGCTGGCCTTCCACAGTCGCCCGCAGTATCTCAACAGTGCCTGGCACGGCCTGCTGGCGCTGAGCCTGGACGGTGAAGTGCTGGCCGCCAACGACAGTGCTTGCCAGTTATTGCAGGTGCCGCGCCATGAGCTGATTGGCAGGCGCAGCACCGACCTGCTCGGCGAGCGTTCACCTGCATTTATCGCACGCCTGTGGCAGGGCGGGGTGAGCAGTGTGCAGACGGCCAAGGGCGAGTTCTACTTCCGCGCCCTGCAACTGCCACGCCATGGCCGGGTCAATGGCAGCACGCCAGCCGGCAAGCCGGCGCTGAGCAAGCAGTCGCCCGCGCTCGACGCCCTGGCCGGTGGTGATCCACGCCTGGCGCGCAACCTGCGCATGGCCCGCCAAGGGCTGGGCAATGGCCTGCCGGTGTTGCTACTGGGCGAGACCGGTACCGGTAAAGAAGTGGTCGCCCGGGCCTTGCACCAGGCCAGCCCGCGTGCCGACAAACCGTTCGTGGCCGTCAACTGCGCGGCCATTCCCGAGGGGCTGATCGAGTCGGAGCTGTTCGGCTACCGCGAGGGCGCCTTCACAGGTTCCCGCCGCGGCGGGATGGTCGGGCGGTTGATGCAGGCCCATGGTGGCACGCTGTTCCTCGACGAAATCGGCGACATGCCGCTGGCCTTGCAGGCGCGCCTGCTGCGAGTACTGCAAGAGCGCCGTGTAGCGCCGCTGGGGGCCGGCGACGAGCAGGACATCGACGTGGCGCTGATCTGCGCCACTCACCGCGACCTGAAACGCCTGGTACAAGAGCAGCACTTTCGCGAAGACCTGTACTACCGGGTCAACGGCGTGTCGCTGCGCCTGCCGGCGCTGCGCGAGCGTGACGACCTGGCCGCGATCATCCAGGGCCTGCTGGATAAGTCCGACGCCCGTGGCGTCACGCTGGAGCCGGCGTTGGCGGCATTGCTCGAAGGCTTCGACTGGCCGGGTAACATCCGCCAGCTGGAAATGGTGGTGCGCACGGCACTGGCCATGCGCGAGGACGGCGAGCAGGTGCTGACGCTGGACCACCTCACCGACTGCCTGCTGGACGAACTGGCCAGCGGCTCGGCGCCCTCCGGTAGCCTCAAGGACAACGAGCTGGAGCTGATCCGTGGCGCCCTTGCGCGCCACCAGGGCAACGTGTCGGCCGCCGCCGAAGCACTGGGCATCAGCCGGGCGACGCTGTACCGCAAGCTCAAGCAGTTGCGCGGCTGAACCATGGGCCCATTGTTCGCAAAGCTGGTGGAGTCCAGCGACCCTGTACTCATGCGCCAGGCGTTGGCCTGGCTGTATGGTTTCGTGCGCCCGCACCGGCGCGCTATCGGCCTGCTGCTGGGTTTGTCGCTGGGCGCCTCGTTGCTGGCCCTGGCGCAACCTTGGCTGGTCAAGACGCTGATCGACGAGGGGCTGCTGGCCAAGGACTACCAGACCCTCTGGCACATGGCAGCGATCATGATCGGCGCAGGCCTGCTGGGCACGGTGCTGGCCGGCGTCAACCGCTACCTGCACACGCGCTTGTCTGGGCGCATTCTGTTCGCCCTGCGCGATGACCTGTACCGCCACCTGCAGCAGTTGTCGCCTACGTTCTATGGGCGGCGGCGCATGGGCGACATTCTTTCGCGGCTGGACGGCGATGTGGCGGAGATCCAGCGCTTTGCCGTGGATTCGCTGTTCTCGGCGGTGTCGGCGGTGATCGGCCTGGTGGGCGCGGTGGCGTTGATGCTGATGCTGTCGTGGCAGTTGTCGCTGTTGCTGGCGCTGCTGGTACCGATCGAGGTGCTGTGGCTGCGCTGGATGCGCCGTAAGGTAGAGCGCGAAGTGCGCAACCTGCGGGAACGTTCGGCGGATGTGTCGTCGTTCCTGGTCGAGACCTTGCCGGCGATGAAGTTCATCCAGGCGGCCGGCCAGCAAGGCCGCGAGGCAGGGCGGCTGGATCAGCTTGGCCAGGGCTACATGCGCCAGTTGCTGAAGGTGCAGGTGACCGAATTCTTCACCCAGGCCGTTCCCGGCACGCTCACCTCCTGGTGCCGCGCTTGCGCGTTCCTGGTCGGCGGCTGGTGGGTGATTCAGGGGACCTGGCAGCTAGGCGCGTTAATCGCCTTTTCCACCTACATGGGCATGGCCGTAGGGCCGGTGCAGAGCCTGCTGGGCCTGTACGTGGCGGTGCAGCGCATGGCCGTGAGCCTTGGGCGGGTGATGGAGCTGAAACGGGAAACCGTGGCCGTACGCCCGGCAGCCAACCCGCAACCCATACCCGATGGGCCAGGCGAATTGCGCCTCGAAGCACTGAGCTTTGCCCATGAAGGGCGCCAGGGTGCGGTGCTGAATAACGTACAGGTGTGTGTACCAGGCGGGCTGAAGGTGGCCATCAGCGGCGCTTCGGGGGTGGGCAAGTCGACCCTGATCGACCTGTTGCAGCGCTTCTACGACCCGGACGCTGGGCGCATCCTGCTGGACGGGACCGACCTGCGCGAGCTGGACTTGGCAGCGCTGCGTAGGCGTATCGCCGTCGTCAGCCAGGACATCGTGCTGTTCCGTGGCACTCTGGCGCAGAACCTGGCCTACGGCGTGCCCGAGGCCAGCCGCGCAGAGCTTGAGCGTGTGGTGCGCCTGGCGCGGCTGGACGGCCTGGTCGACAGCCTGCCGCTGGGCCTGGACGGCTTGCTGGGCGAACGTGGCCAGCAGTTGTCCGGCGGCCAGAAGCAACGCATCGCCATCGCCCGTGCGGTGTTGCAGGCCCCGGCGATTCTGGTGCTGGACGAGGCCACCTCGGCGGTGGACGAAGCCACCGAACGTGAGGTGATCGCAGCTATCGACCAGCTGTTTGCCAGCCGCACGCGGATCCTCATCAGCCACCGCGCGTCGACTTTGGCTGATGCCGACCTGCACTTGCAGTTGCATGACGGCCAGTTGCAGGTACTGCCGCAGGAGACGGTCAAACATGGGCGCTGACGTGCGCGTTGGGGTCATCGACAGTGGCTGCTCGCCGGAGCAAACCAACGGCTTGCTCGATGCCCGCCGTTTCTGGCTGGAAGACGGCCAGTTACGTGAAGGCGCAATGCTGTCCGATGAGCTAGGGCATGGCAGTGCCGTGCTGGCCAGCTTGCAACGGGAGGCTGGCCCTGTGCCGTTGCTGGTGGCCCAGGTGTTCGGCGGCCAGGCCAGCACCAGTGCCTTGCAGGTGGCGGCAGCGCTGCTGTGGCTGGTGGAAGCGGGGGCTACGCTGGTCAACCTGAGCCTTGGCCTGCAGCAGGACCGAGCGGTTTTGCATCAGGCCTGCGCTGAGGCCTTGGCTGCGGGCGTGGTGTTGTGTGCATCCAGCCCGGCACAGGGCGGGCCCGTATTCCCAGCCAGCTACCCAGGCGTGATTCGGGTGACCGGTGATGCACGTTGCGCGCCCGGCCAGTGGTCGTGGCTGGGCACCCGGCAGGCGGACTTTGGCGGTTATGTAGGGACGGGCGGCAGAGCGGGCGCTAGCCTGGGTTGTGCGGCATTGAGCGGTAGGATTGCGGCGTTGCTGCGTGACGAACCGGGCATGGATCGCCAGCGAATCCATGCGTGGTTGCGTCAGCATGCGACGTTCTCAGGCCCAGAGCGACGGGGGGCGAGCCATGCCTGAACCGCGCATTGTGGTGTTGGGTGCCGGCCCTGCGGGTGCGGCCACGGCCATAGGCCTGCGGCGGCTGGGTTATACCGTGACGGTGGTGTCGCAGTGGCGCCGTTTCGCGGCTGTTGAAGGGGTTTCGCAACGGGTGCTGGAGGGCTTGCGGCATGCGGGCCTCGGCGGTGCTTTGAGCCAGGCGGCCACGCCGGCTACCCGGCAGGTGCACTGGAATGGCCAGCACCTGCGAATGAACCAGGAGTTCTTGCTGGATCGGCAACGGTTTGATCGGGCGCTGCGCGACGATCTTCAGCGTGCCGGTGTAAGCGTGGTCGAGGGGCGGATACGCGAGGTGGTGCACGAGGGCGGTCATCATGTGCGTCTGGACGATGGGCAAGTGCTGACGGCTGATTTTCTCGTCGAGGCCCGAGGCCGCCAGGCACCGCTGGCCGCAGACCGCCTGCGCGGGCCGGAAACAGTCAGCCTGCTGAATGTCTGGCAGGGTAGCCCTGGCGCGCCTGCGTCGGCAGTGGAAAGCCTGGAGGATGGCTGGGCGTGGATGGCGCGGCTGGCAGATGGCCGTTGCTACTGGCAAGTCACCCAGGACGCTGCAGGCCTGCCGGGTAAGGCCGGGTTGGCCGATTATTGCGCGACGCTGCGGGCACGCAGCGGGTTGGTCGCGGAGCTGTTCGACGATCAGGCGTTGGTGCCGGCACAGGTGCATGCACGCAGCAGTACTGCCATTCTGGCGGGCGAATGCGTCGGGCATGACTGGATACGGGTGGGTGATGCGGCGATGGCCGTTGACCCGCTGTCGGGTAACGGGATTTTCCAGTCACTGTCTTCGGCGTTGCAGGCGCCGGTGGTGATCAACACCTTGCTGCGCCGGCCCGAGCGGGCGGTGTTGGCGTGGCAGTTTCACCAGCAGCGGGTCGAACAGCTGTTTTTGCGATTTGCCCGCATTGGGCGGGATTTCTATGGGCAGGAGCAAGGGCGGGTAGGGCAGCCATTTTGGGCTCGGCGCCAAGGCTGGCCGGATGCGCAGCCCTTGCATACGGCCGCGGATTGGAGCGCCGTGCGGGTTGAACGGCGGCCTGTGTTGCGCGACGGTCTGGTGGACGCGGCCGAGGTGGTGGTGACGGCGGACCAGCCGTTGGGGGTGTGGCATTTGCAGGGGGTGGAGCTGGCGCCTGTGGTACGTGCGTTGCTGGGTGGCCTGGCAATTGGGGCGGTTTTGTCGGGCTTACCGGGTGAGCAGCAGATGATGGTGCGGCGGTGGCTGGTGGAGCAGGGGTTGGCTTGAGATGGCCGGGGCCGCTTTGCGGCCCATCGCGACACAAGGCCGCTCCTACACAGGTACAACATCGCCTGTGATGCTTGCGCTGTACTTGTGTAGGAGCGGCCTTGCGTCGCGAAAGGGCTGCGAAGCAGCCCCAGGCTGCAGAGTCAAAAAAAGGTCCCGACAATCAGTTGCATGTAGGCCCCCGTATCCCGCCCACCCAATTGCGTGCCGCCGTTGTTCGCACTGCGCTCCGGCTTATAGAACCCCACCAACGGGCTGATCAGCAGGTGCTCGTTGACCATCCATTCCACGTACAGGTCCAGCTCACGCCCGCCGAGGTTGCCCTGATCCGTGTCCAGCGTATCGAAGTCGAAGTACAGCGCGCCGACGGTCAGGTTGTCCCGTGGCTTGCCTTTCAGCGCCACATGGTGCACCTGGCTGTTCTTGTTGAACGGCCCGGCATAGT
>NZ_BCBQ01000062.1:0-39366 GCF_001320885.1 Pseudomonas sp. NBRC 111140 | reverse complement strand
AAAAACCGCCACTGACACCAGTGGCGGTTTTTTTTGCAGCGGTTTCAGCCCTGGCGCGGTCTACTGATTTGACGTCACTGCCCCCCGCTGGGTATAAACCGCCTCTTATTGAATTGTCAGGCCTTTCCCATGAGCTTCAGCCCCCTCATTCGCCAACTGATCGATGGTTTGCGCATCCTCCCAGGTGTCGGCCAGAAAACCGCCCAGCGCATGGCCTTGCAGTTGCTCGAGCGAGACCGCAGCGGCGGCCTGCGCCTGGCCCAGGCGCTGACCCAGGCCATGGAGGGGGTAGGCCATTGCCGCCAGTGCCGCACCCTGACCGAGCAGGAGCTGTGCCCGCAATGCGCCGACACGCGCCGTGACGATACCCAGTTGTGCGTGGTCGAGGGGCCGACCGATGTGTATGCGGTGGAACAGACGGGCTACCGTGGCCGTTACTTCGTACTCAAGGGCCACCTGTCGCCGCTGGACGGCTTGGGGCCGGAGGCGATCGGCATTCCGCAACTGATGGCCCGCATCGAGGAGCAGGGCACCTTTACCGAGGTGATCCTGGCGACCAACCCGACGGTGGAGGGCGAGGCGACGGCGCATTACATTGCGCAGTTGTTGAGCGAGAAGGGGTTGGCGGCAACGCGGATTGCCCATGGTGTGCCGCTGGGCGGCGAGCTTGAGCTGGTGGATGGCGGGACCTTGGCCCATGCCATTGCAGGGCGCCGGCCTATTTCGCTCTGATTCAGAATTACTGGGGCCCTGTGGGAGCGGGTTTACCCGCGAACACCGGCGCAGCCGGTGCCATATACCGCGTTGGGTTCTTCGCGGGTAAACCCGCTCCCACAGGTTCAGCGTTGCCCCTGAATGCTTAATACTCGCTGAGCGAAAACTCGGTCAGGCAGAAGGTCGGCACACCCGCCGCCTGCAGCCGACGCGACCCGTCCAGCTCCGGCAAGTCAATGATCGCCGCCGCCTCGAACACCTGCGCCCCAGTACGGCGCACCAGGTTGGCTGCTGCCAGCAGTGTGCCGCCAGTCGCAATCAGGTCATCGAAGATCAGCACCGAATCGCCTTCGCACAGGCTGTCGGCATGCACTTCCAGGAAGGCTTCGCCATATTCGGTCTGGTAACCCTCGCTCAGCACGTCAGCCGGCAGCTTGCCCTGCTTGCGGAACAGGATCAGGGGCTTGTTCAACTGGTGGGCGATGATCGAACCGATCAGGAAACCACGCGCGTCCATGGCACCAATGTGGCTGAACTCAGCCTCGACATAGCGCTCGATGAACTGGTCGGCCACATAGCGAAGCCCGCGTGGCGATTGGAACAGCGGGGTGATGTCGCGGAAGATCACACCCGGTTTGGGGAAGTCCACTACCGGGCGGATCAGGGCTTTGAGGTCGAAGGCGTCGCTGTGCATTGTTGCGGGTATCCTGGGAAAACGAATGCCCAAGTATACCCGCTAAACGCCCACATCAGGCCTCGATTGCACCGCCGGCCAGCGCGCACAGCTGGATCGGGTCGAGGATATGCACTTCCTTGCCTTCGGCGCGCAGCAGGCCGTTTTGCTGGAAGCGGGTGAACACCCGCGACACGGTTTCTACCGCCAGGCCCAGGTAGTTGCCGATTTCGTTGCGCGACATGCTCAGGCGGAACTGATTGGCCGAATAGCCACGGGCGCGGAAGCGTGCCGACAGGTTGACCAGGAAGGTGGCGATACGCTCGTCGGCGGTTTTTTTCGACAGCAACAGCATCATCTGCTGGTCGTCGCGGATTTCCCGGCTCATCACCCGCATCAGCTGGCGACGTAGCTGTGGCAGTTGCACCGAAAGCTCGTCAAGCCGCTCGAACGGGATTTCGCACACCGAGGTTGTTTCCTGGGCCTGGGCCGATACCGGGTAGGCCTCGGTGTCCATGCCCGACAGGCCGACCAGTTCGCTGGGCAGGTGGAAGCCGGTGATCTGCTCTTCGCCGCTGTCGCTGAGGCTGAAGGTTTTCAGGGCGCCGGAACGTACTGCGTAGACCGAGCCGAAATTGTCACCCTGGCGGAACAGGAACTCGCCTTTCTTCAGTGGGCGGCCGCGTTTGACGATTTCATCCAGTGCGTCCATGTCTTCCAGGTTCAGGGAAAGAGGCAGGCACAGGGGGGCCAGGCTGCAATCCTTGCAATGGGCCTGGTTGTGTGGGCGCAGTTTGACTGGCTCGGACATTTGAATCGATCCTTGTGGGAAAGCACACATAAGTCGTAAGGGTAACCCACGACGCAGGGTGTAGGCCAGTGTGCGCGATGATGGTGCGCGCTGGCGAAACCCCGACAGGTCGCCTGCCGGGAGTCCTTGTACGCCCATAGTGTGCCTGGCAAGGGCAGTTGTCCATGCGGTCGAACGCCTCGGTTTTCAGATCACCCGCGAGAAACGTTGGCGGTTTTGCATCGCCAGATAGGCATCGAACACCATGCATACCGAGCGCGCCAGCAGGCGGCCAGCCGGCAGGATGCGAATGCCCTGGCTGTCCAGGCTGATCAGGCCATCGCGCTGCAAGGTCAGCAGCTCTGGCCAGAGGTCGTTGAAGTAGCCGCGAAAATCGATAGTGAAGGCCTGTTCGATCGGTTCGAAATCCAGCTCGAAATGGCAGATCAGTTGTTGGATCACCGCCCGGCGAATGCGGTCGTCGTGGTTGCACAGCAAGCCACGCTGGGTGGCCAGCTGGGCGTTGGACAGGCTGTCCTGATAGGTGTTGAGGTCGCTGCTGTTCTGGCAGTACAGCTCGCCGATCTGGCTGATCGCCGACACGCCCAGGCCGATCAGGTCGCAGTGCCCGTGAGTGGTGTAGCCCTGGAAGTTGCGCTGCAGGGTGCCTTCTTCCTGGGCGATGGCCAGTTCGTCATCCGGCAGGGCGAAGTGATCCATGCCGATGTAGCGATAGCCAGCGGCGGTCAACTGGTCGATGGTGGCGTGCAGCATCTCCAGCTTGGCGGCCGGGCTGGGCAGATCGTTGTTGTCGATGCGCCGCTGGGGCATGAAACGCTCGGGCAGGTGGGCGTAGTTGAACACCGACAGGCGGTCGGGCTGCAGGCGGATCACTTCTTCGACGGTGCGCGCAAAACCTTCCGGGGTTTGCTTGGGCAGGCCGTAGATCAAGTCCAGGTTGACCGAACGGAACTGCAGGGTGCGCGCAGCCTCGATCAGTGTACGGGTTTGTTCCAGGCTCTGCAGGCGGTTGACTGCGCGCTGCACGGCCGGGTCGAGGTCCTGCACGCCCAGGCTGACGCGGTTGAAGCCCAGCTCGCGGAGCAGGCCCATGGTCGACCAATCGGCCTCCCGCGGGTCGATCTCGATGCCATAGTCGCCGGAGTCGTCGTCCAGCAAGTGGAAGTGTTGGCGCAAGGTTGCCATCAGCTGGCGCAGTTCCACGTGGCTGAGGAAGGTCGGCGTGCCGCCGCCGAAATGCAACTGCTCAACACGCTGCTTGGGCCCCAGGTGGCAAGCGATCAACTGGATCTCCTGCTCCAGGCGCTGCAGGTACGGCGCGGCACGGGCACGGTCCTTGGTGATGACCTTGTTGCAGGCGCAGTAGTAGCAGATGTTGGCGCAGAACGGCACGTGCACGTACAGCGACAGCGGACGCACGGCCCGACGGCTCTCGCGCAGGGCGTGGAGCAGGTCGAACGAGCCCACTTCGCTGTGCAGTTGCATGGCGGTCGGGTAGGAGGTGTAGCGTGGCCCGGCCAGATCGTAGCGGCGGATCAGGTCGGTATCCCAACGAAGGTCGTCGAGCATGAGGGCGGTCCCCGGAAAGAGCAGCAGTGCACCGGAGTCTATGGCCGTCAGTAGTAATCGGTGTTGATTTGTATCAAGGGCATTGGGGCTGCGCAGCGGTGCCCGTCAATGCCCCATCAGCCAGTGTTGGTGCGGCCCGGGCAGGGTCCAGATGCCAAATAGCATCACCAGCAGCCCGCCAGCCACCCGCACGCTGCGCCGCCTCAACAACGCGTTTACCCGTTCCGCCGCCAGCCCCGTTGCCAGCAACACCGGCCAGGTGCCCACCCCGAACGCCAGCATCAACGCCGCGCTATAGCTGGCATTACCCTGGCTGGCCGCCCATAGCAGTGTGCTGTACACCAACCCGCACGGCAGCCAGCCCCACAGGGCGCCCAGCAGCAACGCCCGGGGCACGCTGGAAACCGGCAGCAAGCGCGACGCCACCGGCTGGATATGCCGCCACAGCCCGCGCCCCAGGGCTTCGATGCGGGTCAGGCCGCTCCACCAGCCGGCCAGGTACAGGCCCATGGCAATCAACAACAGCGCCGCCACCACCCGCAGCCCCAGAGCTGCCGGGCTGCTGGCCACGGCCCAGCCGGCCAGGCCCAGCAACAGGCCGGCGCTGGTATAACTGAGCACACGCCCGAGGTTGTAGGCCAGCAGCAGGCGCAGGCGCTTGCCTCGTTGTTCGGGCGGTATGGCCAGGGTCAGCGCCCCCATCAGGCCGCCGCACATACCCAGGCAGTGGCCGCCGCCCAGCAGGCCAAGGACCAGCGCCGAGCCCAGCAGGGGAAGCAGGTCAGGCACGGGGTGGTGGTTCCTTGTCGGCGTCGGCTGGGGTGTCGTCAGGTTTCACCGCTGCTTGGTGGCGAGGGTCCTGGTCGTCGAACAAGATGCTGTGGGCGGGGCTTTCAAGGTCGTCGTACTGGCCGCTGTCCACCGCCCAGAAGAAGATGTACACGGCCACGCCGACCAGCAGCAGGGCTGCGGGGATCATGACATAGAGGGCGGGCATGGCGACTTCCTCCCGGGCAAGGGGGCTTCGTGGGGCAATGAGCCCGACGCCAATGGCATGCGGGTCAGGCGCAGGGCGTTGAGCACCACGATCAGCGAACTGACCGACATGCCGATGGCGGCCCATACCGGGGTGATCCAGCCGAGCGCGGCAAACGGCAACATCAGGCCATTATACAGGGTCGCCCACAGCAGGTTCTCGAGGATGTTGCGGCGGGTGCGGCGGGCCAGGTCGAAGGCCTGCACCAGCGCCTGCAGGCGGTTGGACAGCAGCACGGCATCGGCGCTGGTCTTGGCAAGGTCGGTGGCGCTGCCCATGGCGATGCTGATGTCGGCGGCGGCCAGCACCGGCACATCGTTGACGCCGTCACCGAGCATCAGCACCTTGCACCCTTGTGCCTGCAGTGCCTTCAGCCGGTCCAGCTTGTCGTCTGGAAGCAGCCCGCCAATGGCCTGGTCGATGCCCAGTTGCGCGGCCACTTCGGCAACCATCGGCGAGCTGTCGCCCGACAACAGCAGGGTTCGCCAGCCACGTGCCTTGCAGGCCGCGAGCAGGGCCGGGGCATCGTCGCGCAGGCGGTCGTCCAGGCCGAACCAGGCCAGCGGCCCCTGGCGGTCGCCCAGCAGCAGCCACTGGCCGCGTGGCTCCGGCACGGCGGGGATTTCCGCGCCGCTCAGGGCGCAGACGAAGGTGGCTTGGCCAATGCGCAAGCGCTGGCCGTCCACCAGCCCCTCCAGGCCCAGGCCGGGCATTGTCTGCACGTCCTCGGCGGGTGTGGTGGTGCGGCCGAAGGCACGGGCGATGGGGTGTTCGGAGCGGTTTTCCAGCGCTGCGGCGAGGGCCAGGCAGCGGTCGGCTGCCTGGCTGCCGAGCGGGCGGATGCTGCGCAGGGTCAGGCGGCCTTCGGTCAGCGTGCCGGTCTTGTCGAAAATGACTGTGTCGATCTGGTTCAGGCCCTCCAGCACATGGCCACGGGTTACCAGCAGGCCGAGCTTGTGCAAGGTGCCGGTGGCTGCGGTAAGCGCGGTTGGCGTGGCCAGGGACAGCGCACAAGGGCAGGTCGCCACCAGCATCGCCAGCACGATCCAGAATGCCCGTGTCGGGTCCAGATGCCACCACCACAGCCCGATGGCCACGGCGGCCAGCAGCGAGAACAACAGGAACCACTGCGAGGCGCGGTCGGCGATTTCCGCCAGGCGCGGTTTTTCGGTCTGGGCGCGTTCCAGCAGGCGCACGATGGCAGACAACCGTGAATCGTGGCCGAGGGCTTCGACTTCCACGTTGAGGGTGCTTTCGACATTCAGCGTGCCACCGGTGACCCGTTCGCCAACCCGGCGCGGTTGCGGCAGGTATTCGCCAGTCAGCAATGATTCGTCGACGCTCGAGCGGCCTTCGACGATGCGCCCGTCGGCGGGGATTACCGCCCCAGGCAGCACTTGCACGGTGTCACCGCAGTGCAGCTCGCTGAGCAGGATGCGCTCGCTGCGGCCGATGGCGTCCAGGCGCAGGCACGAGGCTGGCAGCAGGTTGACCAGCTGCGCGGTGGCCGCAGCCGTGCGTTCGCGGGCACGTCGCTCCAAGTAGCGGCCAGTGAGCAGGAACAGGGCGAACATGCCCACCGTGTCGAAATACAGCTCGCCGCTGCCGGTGATGGCCGTCCAGATGCCGGCACCGAACGCCAGGCCAATGGCCAGTGACACCGAAACGTCCATGGTCAGGTGACGGGTGCGCAGGTCGCGCGCTGCGCCCTTGAAGAACGGTGCGCAGCTGTAGAACACGATGGGGATGGTCAGGAACAGTGCCACCCAGCGCAGGATGGTGTGCAGCTCGGGCGACAGGTCGATGTTGAATTCCGGCCAGGTGGCCATGGTTGCCATCATCGCCTGGAACCACAAAAGCCCGGCCACGCCCAGGCGGCGCAGGGCGCTGCGGTTCTCTTGGGCCAACTGTTCGGCGGCCTTGTCGGGCTGGTAGGGGTGGGCGGCGTAACCGATCTGGCGCAACTCGGCGAGCAGGCGCGAGAGCGGCAGTTGCTTGTCGTCCCAGCTCAGCAGCAGACGGTGGTTGGACAGGTTCAGGCGCGCCTCGGCGACGCCGGGCAGGTTGCGCAGGTGCTTTTCGATCAGCCAGCCACAGGCAGCACAGCTGATCCCCTCGATCAGTAGGGTGGTTTCGGCCAGCTCGCCCTGGTGACGGACGAAGGTTTGCTGCACGTCGCTACGGTCGTACAGGGCCAGTTCGTCCTGCAACTGCCTGGGCAGGGCCTCGGGGTTGGCGCTGTTGTCACTGCGGTGCTGGTAGTAGTGCTCCAGGCCGCCGGCGACGATCGACTCAGCCACCGCCTGGCAGCCGGGGCAGCAGAACGCCCGGGGCTCGCCGAGCACCACGGCGGTAAAGCGGCTGCCGGCCGGGACGGGCAGGGCGCAGTGGTAGCAGGGGGTGGGCTGGGTCATTGCATCATTGCCTTACACATATCGGCGCGGTTGACGCGCTCCCCTGTAGGAGCGGCCTTGTGTCGCGAAAGGGTCGCGAAGCGGCCCCACGATTTCAGCTTCGTCGCATAGATTGCCGGGGCTGCTGCGCAGCCCTTTCGGACCGGTCCGACGCTTCGGCAAGGCCGCTCCTACAGGTGCTCGGCGCCTTGGATGGCTTCATCACCCAGTTGCAATGTAACCCCGTGTTCGACTTTTTCCTCTTCGAACAAGCGCCACACCTGGCCACCTTCACTCCCCAGCAGCTCGACGAAGCGGCGCCCGTCGACCTTGTCTTCCAGTTGCCCTACATAGCGCCCCGCTTCGACCCGGCTCAGCAGCACCTTGCGGTCTTTCTCCGGCTGGGTGGGCGAAATCAGGTTCAACTCCAGGCTTTGCGGGCCACTGTTGCCGCTCAGGCGCAGGTCCACTTCGCCAGTCAGCTCGTCCAGGTGCACGCTGGCCTTCAGTCCCAGTTGCTGCGCAAGCAGCTCGCGGTCCAGTGAACGGTTGATGCCCTTGCCGGCCTCGTAGTAGTTGTCGTTCACCAGGTTGTCCGGATTGCGTACGGCGATGCTGACCATGGTCAGGCTCAGGCACACCGAGGTGGTGAGGATGCCGATGATGATCCAGGGCCAGAGGTGCTTGTACCAGGGGCTGGCGGCGGTGGCGGCAGGCATTGTGCGTTATCTCTCTTAGCGGATCTGTGGGCCGATGAAGCGGCTCTTGGCTTCAACCTGGGCGTCGCTGTCGTCGGCGCTCTTGAGGATGAAGGTGATTTCGTTGGTGGTCGAGGGCAGCTTCTCGGGGGCGATCGACAGCTGCACCGGCAGGCTGACGATATCACCAGCGGCCACGCGGATTTCGCGCTGGCCTTCGAGCTTGAGGTCCGGCAGGCCGGCAGCGTCCAGTACGTAGACGTGGTCGCGCTGGTCCTTGTTCATCACCTTCAGGCTGTACACGTTCTCGATCCGGCCCTGGGCGTTTTCGCGGTACAGTACGCGGTCTTTGCTGACGTCGAAACCAACCAGCGAACGGGTGGCGAAGGCGGTGGCCAGGCCGATGATCATCACCAGCAGCACCACGGCATAACCAATCAGGCGCGGGCGCAACATGTGAGTCTTCTGCCCGGACAAGTTGTGTTCGGTGGTATAGCTGATCAGCCCTTTGGGGTAATTCATCTTCTCCATGATGCTGTCGCAGGCGTCGATGCACGCGGCGCAGCCGATGCACTCGATCTGCAGGCCATCACGGATGTCGATGCCGGTGGGGCAGACTTGTACGCACATGGTGCAATCGATGCAGTCGCCCAGGCCTTGGGCCTTGTAGTCGGCGTCTTTTTTACGCGGCCCACGGGTTTCACCACGGCGCGGGTCGTAGGACACGATCAGCGTGTCCTTGTCGAACATCACGCTCTGGAAGCGTGCGTAGGGGCACATGTACACGCACACCTGCTCGCGCAGCCAGCCGGCATTGCCGTAGGTGGCAAGGGTGAAGAAACCGACCCAGAAATACGCCCAGCCATCGGCCTGGCCAGTGAAGAACTCGATCACCAGTTCACGGATGGGCGAGAAGTAGCCGACGAAGGTCATGCCGGTGACGAAACCGATCAGCAGCCAAAGGCTGTGCTTGGCGAACTTGCGCAGGAACTTGTTGCCGCTCATGGGGGCTTTGTCGAGCTTCATGCGCTGGTTGCGGTCGCCCTCGGTGACCTTTTCGCACCACATGAAAATCCACGTCCACACGCTTTGCGGGCAGGTGTAGCCGCACCAGACGCGGCCTGCGTACACGGTGACGAAGAACAGGCCGAAGGCGGCGACGATCAGGATGCCTGACAGCAGGATGAAGTCCTGCGGCCAGATAGTGGCGCCGAAGATGTAGAACTTGCGTTCTGGCAGGTTCCACCACACGGCCTGGTGGCCGCCCCAGTTCAGCCACACGGTGCCGAAGTACAGCAGAAACAGTGCAGCACCGCCGACCATGCGCAGGCGACGGAACAAGCCGGTAAAGGCGCGGGTGTAGATTTTTTCGCGGGAGGCGTAGAGGTCGACGGAATCCTTCCCTTTGTTGGCAGGCGGGGTTACATCATGTACCGGAATTTGCTTGCTCATCATCAAGTCCCACGGCAGTGGAGAAATGCCGCGGCCAGTGCGTGCCGGCCGCAGTCTCGCGCAATCTGCTAGCGCTCTGCGGTCCATGATACGCCGCTGTTGGCGGTATGGGGTCGCACTGCGACCTTTAGTCGCGTTGGGTTCGTGGTATGAATCGTGTTATGGCGGGTGTCAATTGATCCAGGTCATCAGCCTGCAAGAAATGCGTGGCTGTACCGGCCTCTTCGCGGCTTCAGCCGCGAAGAGGCCGAGCCTGCTTACTCAGCCTTGGCCGGTTCGGCCTGGTGCGACAGGCTGTAAACATAAGCCGCCAGCAAGTGCACCTTGTCATTACCCTGCAGTTGCTCCTGGGCCGGCATCTGCCCTTGGCGACCATAACGAATGGTTTGCTGCAGCTGTGCAAAGCTCGAACCGTAGATGAACGCTTGCGGGTGGGTCAGGTTCGGCGCGCCCATGGCGGGTGTACCTTTGCCTTCCGGCCCGTGGCAGGCCACGCAGTTGGCGGCGAAGATCTTTTGCCCGTTCTCGGCATCGGCCTTGGCGCCTTCCGGCAGCGTGCGCCCATCCAGCTTGCTGACCACGAACGCCGCCACGTCAGCCACACCCTGGTCGCCGATCACCTCGGCCCAGGCTGGCATCACGCCATGGCGGCCGCCCATGATGGTGGTTTTGATGGTGTCTGGCTCGCCACCCCAGCGCCAGTCGTTATCGGTCAGGTTGGGGAAGCCGAAGGCACCCTTGGCGTCGGAACCGTGGCACACCGAGCAGTTCGAGGCGAACAAGCGCGCGCCCATTTTCAGGGCCTGCGGGTCCTTGGCCACGTCCTCGATGGGCATGGCGGCGAACTTGGCGAAGATCGGCCCGAAACGGGCGTCGGCCTTGGCCATTTCCTTTTCCCACTCGTGCACGCCGGTCCAGCCTGGCTGGCCATTGGAAAACTCGGTCTGCTTGTCGTTATCCAGGTACGAGTAACCCGGCAGAATGCCTTTCCAGTTGCCCAGGCCTGGGTACAGCACCAGATAGCCGAGGGCGAAGACGATGGTGCCGACGAACAGCCAGAACCACCATTTGGGTAGCGGGTTGTCGTACTCCTCGATGCCATCGAAGGCATGCCCGACGGTTTCGTCGGTAACCTCTTCGCGCTGGCCCTTGCGGGTCGACAGCAGCAGCCAGGTCAACGAGAAGATGGTGCCCAGGGTCAGGACGGTAACGTACAGACTCCAGAAGGTTGTCATTGTTGTTTGCTCCCAGAAGCTTTTGCGTGCTCTTGCTCGACGTGGCGGCAGGCCTCGGGGTCATCCGCGAAGGGCAGTTGGGTCGCTTCGTCGAAGTCCTTTTTACGCCGTGGGTTGAATACCCACAGCGCCAGGCCCACGAAGGCCACCATCACCACGACGGTGCCCAGGCCGCGAATCATCCCGATATCCATCAGCGTCACCGTTTGCTCTTGATGATGGTGCCAAGACCCTGCAGGTACGCGACGATGGCGTCCATTTCGGTCTTGCCCTTGACCGCGTCACGCGCGCCGGCAATGTCGGCGTCGGTGTACGGGGTGCCGAGTGTGCGCAGCACTTCCATCTTTTTCGCGGTGTCCTTGCCGTCGAGCTTGTTCTCGACCAGCCACGGGTAGGACGGCATCTTCGATTCCGGTACCACGTTGCGCGGGTTGTACAGGTGCGCACGGTGCCAGTCATCGGAGTAGCGGCCACCGACACGGGCCAGGTCCGGCCCGGTACGCTTGGAGCCCCACAGGAACGGGTGGTCCCACACGCTCTCGCCAGCCACCGAGTAGTGGCCGTAGCGCTCGGTTTCGGCGCGGAACGGGCGGATCATCTGCGAGTGGCAGCCCACGCAGCCTTCGCGGATGTAGATATCGCGGCCTTCCAGCTCCAACGCAGTGCGTGGCTTCATGCCCTCGACCGGCTTGTTGGTGACGTCCTGGAAAAACAGCGGGACGATCTGGGTCAGGCCACCGACGCTCACGGCGATGACCATGAAGAAGGCCAGCAGGCCTATGTTCTTCTCGACGGCTTCATGCTTCATCAGTGCGCTCCCACAACGACGATCTTGGCGGCTTCCTCAGCCTGTGCCGGGTTGGCGGCACGTACGGTACGGAACACGTTGTAGGCCATCAGCAGCATGCCGCTGGCGAAGAACGCACCGCCCAGGGCGCGGACGATATAGCCAGGGTGGCTGGCCTGCAGGGCTTCGACGAAGGAGTAGGTGAGGGTGCCGTCATCGTTGATGGCGCGCCACATCAGGCCTTGGGTAATGCCGTTGACCCACATCGAGGCGATGTACAGCACGGTGCCGATGGTGGCCAGCCAGAAGTGCGCGTTGATCAAGCCGACGCTGTGCATCTGCTCGCGGCCGTAGAGTTTCGGGATCATGTGGTACACGGCGCCGATCGAGATCATTGCCACCCAGCCGAGGGCGCCGGCGTGGACGTGGCCGATGGTCCAGTCGGTGTAGTGCGACAGCGAGTTCACGGTCTTGATGGCCATCATCGGGCCTTCGAAGGTGGACATGCCGTAGAACGCCAGCGAAACCACCAGGAAGCGCAGGATCGGGTCGGTGCGCAGTTTGTGCCAGGCACCGGACAGGGTCATCATGCCGTTGATCATGCCACCCCAGCTTGGCGCCAGCAGGATGATCGACATCACCATGCCCAGCGACTGCGCCCAGTCAGGCAGGGCGGTGTAGTGCAGGTGGTGAGGGCCTGCCCAGATGTACAGGGTGATCAGTGCCCAGAAGTGCACGATCGACAGGCGATACGAGTAGATCGGCCGCTCGGCCTGCTTGGGCACGAAGTAGTACATCATCCCCAGGAAGCCAGTGGTGAGGAAGAAGCCCACGGCGTTGTGGCCGTACCACCACTGGATCATTGCGTCGGTGGCGCCAGAGTAGGCCGAGTACGACTTGAACAGGCTCACCGGCAGCGAGATGTGGTTGACGATGTGCAGCATCGCGGTGACCACGATGAAGGCGCCGTAGAACCAGTTGCCGACGTAGATGTGCTTGGTCTTGCGCTTGACGATGGTGCCGAAGAACACCAACCCGTAGGTTACCCAGACGATGGCCAGCAGGATCGCCAGCGGCCATTCGAGCTCGGCGTATTCCTTGGTGGTGGTGTAGCCCATCGGCAGGGTGATCAGCGCGCCGACGATCACTGCCTGCCAACCCCAGAAGGTGAAGGCGGCCATGCTGTCGGAGATCAGCCGGGTCTGGCAGGTGCGCTGCACCACGTAGTAGCTGGTGCCGAACAGCGCACAGCCCCCGAAGGCGAAGATCACCAGGTTGGTGTGCAGTGGGCGCAGGCGGCCGAAGCTGGTCCAGGGCAGGTCCAGGTTCAGTTGCGGCCATACCAGCTGCGAGGCGATGAAGACGCCGAGGCCCATGCCAAGGATCCCCCAGACCACCGTCATGATGGCGAACTGGCGGACGACCTTATAGTTATAAGCAGTCGGACTGATTGCTGTGCTCATTCTAAGGTTCCACGGTTTTGATGTTCTTGTTGGTCGAAAAATCGGCGCCAGTATTGATAACCAGCAAGGTTACCGCAACGCAACTTTGGTACGCCGACCCGTGTCCGAGCCCGTTCACTGATGTCCCGCAGCGATCGGGTCCGGACGATTGTACACAAATAAATATTTGTAATGTGTACCGTTTTTCACCTTTTTCTGATCGATCGGTCAAGCTTTTTATCGGGACGGCGACAGGCTATGCGCCGCGTCTGCTTCGGTCCTTTCGGCGCGAAGCCCACTGAGGCAACAAGCTTAGTTGTGTTCGGAGGGGGTGCAAGGGAGGGGGTGGAGCGGAAAGGGGCCGCAAAGCGGCCCCAGGGTATTACTTGGCAGTCACGGTTTCAGCAGCATCATCCTGCGACAGGCTATACACATACGCCGCCAGCAGGTGCACCTTGTCGTTGCCCTGGATCTCGGCCTGCGCCGGCATCTGCCCTTGGCGACCATAACGAACGGTCTGCTGCAGCTGGGCAAAGCTCGAGCCGTAGATGAACGCCTGCGGGTGGGTCAGGTCGGGTGCGCCCATGGCTGGGGTGCCCTTGCCTTCCGGCCCGTGGCAGGCCACGCAGTTGCTGGCAAAGATTTCCTTGCCCTTGGCCGCGTCGGCCTTGATCCCTTCTGGCAGGGTGCGGCCATCCAGGTTGGTCAGCACGAACGCGGCCACATCGGCCACGCCCTGCTCGCCGATCACTTCAGCCCAGGCCGGCATCACGCCGTGGCGGCCGTTCATGATCGAAGCCTTGATGGTTTCCGGCTCGCCGCCCCAGCGCCAGTCCTTGTCGGTGAGGTTGGGGAAGCCGTAGGCACCCTTGGCGTCCGAGCCGTGGCACACCGAGCAGTTGGAGGCAAACAGGCGGCTGCCCATTTTCAGCGCCTGCGGGTCCTTGGCCACTTCTTCCACGGGCATGGCGGCGTACTTGGCGAAGATGGGGCCGAACTTGGCATCAGCCTTGTCCATTTCCTTTTGCCATTCGTTGACGCCGGTCCAGCCATTTTCATAGCCAGGCAGGATGCCTTTCCAATTGCCCAGGCCGGGGTAGAGGATCAGGTAACCGACCGAGAACACCAAGGTGCCGACGAACAACCAGAACCACCACTTGGGCAGCGGGTTGTCGTACTCCTCGATACCGTCGAAGCTGTGGCCCATGGTTTGGTCGGTGGTGTTTTTGCTCTCGCCCTTGCGGGTGGCGAGCAGCAGCCAGGTCAGGCCAATCAGGCTACCGATGGTCAGTACGCTGATGTACGTACTCCAGAAGGTGGTCATTGCCCGTTACTCCTTTTTGCAGCAGGTTCCTGTCCGGCAGGGGGCAGGTGGTCGTCGACGAAGGGCAGCAGGCGCGCTTCGGCGAAATCACGGTCGCGGCGGCGGTTGAACACCCACAGGGAGAGGCCGATGAAGGCGATCATCACCACCAGGGTACCCAGGCCGCGGATCATGCCGATGTCCATATGCATCGCACTCACCTCTTGTTCTTGATCGCGGTGCCGAGCACCTGCAGGTAGGCGACCAGCGCGTCCATCTCGGTCTTGCCCTTGACTGCGTCACGGGCGCCGGCGATGTCGGCGTCGGTGTACGGCACGCCCAGGGTGCGCAAGGTGCGCATCTTGACGTCGGTGTGGCTGTTGTCGACCTGCTGGGCGACCAGCCACGGGTACGACGGCATCTTCGACTCCGGCACTACGTTGCGCGGGTTGTACAGGTGCGCACGGTGCCAATCGTCCGAGTAGCGGCCGCCGACCCGGGCCAGGTCCGGCCCGGTGCGCTTGGAACCCCACAGGAACGGGTGGTCCCACACGCTCTCGCCGGCCACCGAGTAGTGGCCGTAGCGCTCGGTTTCGGCGCGGAACGGGCGGATCATCTGCGAATGGCAACCCACGCAGCCTTCGCGGATGTAGATGTCGCGGCCTTCCAGCTGCAGTGCGGTGTAGGGCTTCATGCCTTCCACCGGCTTGTTGGTGACGTCCTGGAAGAACAGCGGGACGATCTGGGTCAGGCCGCCGATACTGACGGCGAACACCATCAGCAGGGCCATCAGGCCGACGTTTTTCTCGATGACTTCATGTTTCATCAGGCGTTTCTCCTCAAGCCAACTGGGCGTTCGCAGGGGCGACGTCAAGCGCTGGCGAACGCACGGTGCGCCAGGTGTTCCAGGCCATCAGGAACATGCCGCTGAGGAAGATCGCACCGCCGACGAAGCGCACGACGAAGCCTGGGTGGCTGGCTACCAGGGTTTCCACGAACGAGTAGGTGAGCGTGCCGTCGCTGTTGACCGCGCGCCACATCAGGCCCTGGGCGATGCCGTTGACCCACATCGAGGCGATGTACAGCACGGTGCCGATGGTGGCCAGCCAGAAGTGCGCGTTGATCAGGCCGAGGCTGTACATGCGCTCTTTGCCGAACACTTTCGGGATGGTGTGATACAGCGCACCGATCGAGATCATGGCGACCCAGCCGAGGGCGCCAGCGTGCACGTGGCCGATGGTCCAGTCGGTGTAGTGGGACAGGGCGTTGACCGTCTTGATGGCCATCATCGGGCCTTCGAAGGTGGACATGCCGTAGAACGCCAGCGAAACGACCAGGAAGCGCAGGATCGGGTCGCTGCGCAGTTTGTGCCAGGCGCCCGACAGGGTCATCATGCCGTTGATCATGCCGCCCCAGCTCGGTGCCAGCAGGATCAGCGACATCACCATGCCCAGCGACTGTGCCCAGTCGGGGAGGGCGGTGTAGTGCAGGTGGTGGGGGCCTGCCCAGATGTACAGGGTGATCAGTGCCCAGAAGTGCACGATCGACAGGCGATAGGAATACACCGGGCGTTCGGCCTGTTTGGGCACGTAGTAGTACATCATCCCCAGGAAGCCTGCGGTCAGGAAGAAGCCCACCGCGTTGTGGCCGTACCACCACTGCACCATGGCGTCGGTGGCGCCGGCGTAGACCGAGTACGACTTGGTCAGGCTGACGGGCAGTTCCAGGTTGTTGACGATGTGCAGCAGCGCCACGGTGAGGATGAAGGCGCCGAAGAACCAGTTACCTACGTAGATGTGCTTGGTGTTGCGCTTCATCAGCGTGCCGAAGAACACGATGGCGTAGCCCACCCAGACGATGGTGATCAGGATATCGATCGGCCATTCCAGTTCGGCGTATTCCTTGGAGCTGGTGTAGCCAAGCGGCAGGCTGATGGCCGCCAGCACAATCACCAGTTGCCAGCCCCAGAAGGTGAACGCGGCCAGGCCCGGTGCGAACAGGGTGGTCTGGCAGGTGCGTTGCACCGAATAATAGGAGGTGGCAAACAGCGCACAGCCGCCGAACGCGAAGATCACCGCATTGGTATGCAGGGGGCGCAGGCGGCCGAAGCTGGTCCAGGGGAGGTCGAAGTTGAGGGAAGGCCAGGCGAGCTGGGCGGCGATGAAGACGCCGAGCCCCATCCCGACGATTCCCCACACCACCGTCATGATGGCGAATTGGCGGACCACCTTGTAGTTATAGGCGGTACTGCTGGTTGTGTTCATGTATGGGTTCCCATCCACGGTTATTTGGCAGGCTTTACAGCGAGGCAAGCATGATTAATGGGCAAAGTGCCGGTATTGACGGGGATCAATGGGCGAAGGTCGCAAATGTCCCAGGCTTGCGCTGCGATCCTCCGCGCGTTCAGGGTAAAGACGGCTACAAGGGCTGCCTGATCCTGGCCCATGGCGCGGGCGCGCCGATGGACAGCGGGTTCATGGACGACATGGCGCAAAGGCTTGCGGCACTTGGGGTTGCGGTAGTGCGCTTCGAGTTCCCGTACATGGCCGAGCGCAGGGTTACCGGCGGCAAGCGGCCGCCCAACCCACAGAAGGTGTTGCTGGAATGCTGGCGCGAGGTGTACCGGCAGGTGCGACCTTTGGTCGCGGGCAAGCTGGCCGTGGGCGGCAAGTCCATGGGTGGGCGCATGGCGAGCCTGTTGGCCGACGAGTTGGGCACGGACGCGCTGGTGTGCCTGGGCTATCCGTTCTACGCGGTGGGTAAACCCGAAAAGCCACGGGTGGAGCATTTGGCAGCGTTGAAGACCCCGACCTTGATCGTGCAGGGCGAGCGGGATGCGTTGGGTAACCGCGAGGCGGTGGCGGGGTATGCGTTGTCGCCGGCGATCGAGGTGAGCTGGCTAGTGGCGGGGGACCATGACCTGAAGCCGTTGAAGGCCTCGGGGTTCAGCCATGAGCAGCATTTGCAGGCGGCGGCGCAGCGAGTGGCCAGTTTCTTGGCAGGCATATGACGTGTAGGAGCGGCCTTGTGTCGCGAAAGGGCTGCGAAGCGGCCCCAGGTTTTCAGCTTCGCAGCGTAAATTGCCGGGGCCGCTGTGCGGCCCTATCGCGACACAAGGCCGCTCCTACAACGAGCGTGCCAATAGCGAACAGTTAGTCGCGGTACTCGCACAGGTAGGCGGTATCGACTTTCACCTTCAGCTGGAACTTGCTGTCGGCGGCAACATTGAACTTGTCGCCCGCGTTGAAGGTTTCCCAGTTGTCGCTACCCGGCAGTTTCACGGTCAGCGCGCCCGATACCACGTGCATGATCTCGCGCTTGGCAGTGCCGAACTCGTATTCGCCCGGGGCCATGACGCCGACAGTGGCGGGGCCTTCTTCGCCCGCGAATGCGATCGACTTGACGGTGCCGTTGAAGTACTCGTTGACCTGGAACATGGGCGACTCCTGAAGAGGGGGATGAAAAAGGGCTGGCCAGTATGCCCAAGCCCACAGGCCTCGTCATCTGCTTTCAGGGGCTGTTGGCGGGTAGGGTCAACGGTAGTAGCCGCGCCGTGTTGCGCGCATCTTCCAGGGCCCGGTGCTGCTGCCCGCAAAAGTGCATGCCGGCCAGTTGCAGGGCGCCGTTCAGGCCGGTTGGGCGCTGCAAGTGGCGGGCCTTGGCAAAGCGTTGCTTGAGGTTGATGTGCGGCAATGTGCGCAGCAGGCTGTCGAGCCCATGCTGTTGCCATTCCTGGTGCAACTGCTGGCGGTCGTAGTCGCCCCAGCTGACCCAGGCCTGAAGCTGCCCACGGTGGTGTCCGAGCCATCGCTCGACGTTTGCCCATACCTCGCGAAACGGCGCGGCACTGTCCACGTCTGCCTGGCTGATGTGGGTCAGCTCACGGCAGAAAGGGGTCAGTTGCGGCCGCCGCCGTGGCCTGACGAAACGCTGAAAATGGTCGACCTCGCGGCCTTCGCGGGTGACCAGGCTTGCACCGATTTCAATGATTTCCATCTCTGTGACCGGCCAACCACCTTCATCGGTGGTGGCTTCCAGGTCGATCACCAACCAATGGCCCATACCAGGCTCCCTTGCAGATCCTGCTAGAGCGTAGCCAAACTCAAGGCATCCGGCACCCTATGGCATTTTGCCGCCTGCTTTGGCACAAAGAGCGGGCGCCAGCAGTTGTGCCGCACCCGGAAAACGCCTAGCTTAAGCGGACCCAGGCATGAACCGTGATGAGTGTCCGTCTTGACTCCAGCGCCCGGCCTAAAGGCCTTGTCCACCCTGATCCAGCTGGCCGTGTTCGGGTTGGCGGCACCAGCATGGGCTGCCGATGCTGTCGAGGTGAAGATTGGCGCGGCGCATTTCCCGCCCTACACGGTGCGCCCCGAACAGGGGGCCGACACCGGCCTGCTGCCACAGCTGGTCGACGCGCTCAACCGCTTGCAGCAGGGTTATCACTTTGTCCTGGTGCCCACGTCCATCCAGCGGCGGTTTGGTGACTTCCAGCAAGGCCGCACCGACATGGCGATTTTCGAAAACCCGCAATGGGGCTGGGAGCAGATTGCCCACCAAACCGTGGACATGGGCTTGGAGGACGCCGAAGTGTTCGTCGCCCGCCAGGCCAATGGCAGCGACCCGCATTACTTCGATGACCTGCGCGGCAAACGCCTGGCACTGTTCAATGGCTACCACTACGCCTTCGCCAGCTTCAACCCCGACCCGGACTACCTGCGCAAGACGTACAACGCGACCCTGACCTATTCCCACGACAGCAACCTGCTGATGGTGCAGGCGGGCCGCGCCGATATCGCCCTGGTCACGCGCTCCTACCTCAGCGATTTCCTCGCGCGCAACCCAGCGAGCAAGGCGCAGTTGGTGCCTTCGCAACGCATTGACCAGGTTTATCACCACTACGCCTTGCTGCGCCCGGGAGCGCCTATTGGCGAGCAATCGTTCGCCGGCCTGCTGCGTGACCTGCGTAACAGCGGTGAACTGGCGCGGATCTTCGAGCCCTACCGCATCACGGTCACGGCCCCCAGCGACTAAATTCACGCAACGCGGCAACGTTCTCAGCAGTGAGCCTTTTCTTCATTTTCGTGAGTCAAGCCCATGCCGTTCGATGCCGCTTCGCAGCCCCAGTCACCGCCACGTTGGCGCAGTCTCAGTGCCGAGGAGGGTGACCGCTGGCTGAGCCTCACCCTTGAAGGCCGCCCGCTGATCCAAGTGCACCTCGAGGCGGGCGCCACCCTGCACGTCCACCTTGATCGGCTGTGCCCCGAGCGCCCGTATCAAGCCTTGTGGGCGGCCTGCTATTGGTTGCTGTCCCGCGACACGGCCTGCCAGCGCCTGGTCTGGCATTTGCCCGAGGTGCAGCCCCAGGCGCTGGCCAGTGGCTTGTTGTTGCTGGCTGAGCAGCCCGGCCAGTACCTGTGCGAGCGGGCGCTGTTCTGGCAGTTGCCACAGCCTTGGCTGGGTGAGTCGGTGGCGGCGGTGTACCCGCAGCAGATGCAGATCAGCAATGGCAAGCGCCACCCGCGCCGCGCACCTAAGCCCCGTGGCGAGGTATACCGGCGCTTCGATGCACGCCTGGGTAGCTGGGTGTCGCTGCGCACGCTGGAGATCGAACACGACCTGGAACGCTTCAACCGCTGGCAGAACAACCCGCGTGTGGAGGCGTTCTGGCAGGAAGGTGGCACCCTTGCACAACATCATGAGTACCTGAGCAAGCTCGAAGCCGACCCGCATACCCTGACGCTGATTGGCTGCTTCGATGATGAGCCGTTTGCCTACTTCGAGGCGTACTGGGCAAAGGAAGACCGCATTGCACCGTTTTACCCGGTCGATGACTACGACCGTGGTATCCATATGCTGGTGGGGGAAGAGAGCCATCGAGGGCCGCACAAGGTGGCCAGCTGGCTATCGGCGCTGGTGCACTACCTGTTCCTGGATGACCCGCGCACCCAGCGGGTGGTAGCCGAGCCGCGCGCAGACAACGGCAAGATGATCGGCTACATGCACGACCAGTGCTTCCATTGCGACAAGGCGTTCGACTTCCCGCACAAGCGGGCGGCGCTGATGATTCTGGGGCGGGAGCGGTTTTTCGATCGTTGCAAGCTGGCTTGATACCGAGATGGACTCTTCGCGGGCATGCCCGCGAAGAAGAAAACCCTGTTTGATCAGGCCTGCCGATTGGCGGTCTTGCGGCAGTGCACCAGCGCATCGCGGATCATGAAGTTGACCAGTGTCGGCGACACGCCCAGCTCCTTGGCAATGTCTTTCTGCGGCACGCCATGCAGGCGATACATCTCGAACGCATAGCGGGTACGCTGCGGCAGTTCGTTCAGCGCCTCGGCAATGTCGTCCAGCGCGGCAAGGTTGATGTGGGTCGCTTCGGGCGAGGCGTTCTGGATGACCACATTCAGGCCTTCCTCCTCGGTGCCGGAGTACTTCAGCTCCATCGCCTGCTTGCGGTAATGGTCAATGGCCAGGTTGCGCACGATCTGGAACAAGTAGCTCAGCTGCGCCTTGAAAGACGATGTGATCTGCGGGGCGGCGCTGAGCCGAAAGAAGGCGTCCTGCACCACATCTTCGGCACGCGAGCGGCAGCCGGTGATGCGTGCGGCGATCTTGACCAGGATGCTGCGGTTGTCGACGAAGGCCTGCAGTAATGGTGAATCGCACTTACTTGTGGATAGTTGTTCCGCCATGGAAATCACCTTGTCACAGAGGGGAAAGGAAGCACCCAAAAGTAGGAAGCTTCCTACGACGTGCGACAAACTATTCAGAATGATAATGATTGTCAAATACGAAACGTAATTAGTATCTGTATCTTTCAATTCTAAGGCCGCCGTGTGAAATCGTTCACCCCGGCCCCTTCTACCACCGCACAATCCTCGCTAATTTCTGCCCCCGCCCATCCGTTCCCCTGTGTACATCCTCGGTCGCCATTCGCTGCCCGCCCACGTTCGCGGAGCAGCCGGCACGCCCCAACAGACACTGGCAGGAACACCCCATGACGGACGCCTTCGAACTCCCGCTCTCGCTGGTCCAGGCCCTGGCGCAACGCGCCGCGCAAACCCCGGACAAGATTGCCCTGCGCTTTCTGGCCGACGCCCCCGGCGAGCAGGCCGTGCTCAGCTACCGGGACCTCGACCAGCGTGCGCGCACCATCGCCGCCGCCTTGCAGGCCCGTGCCGGTTTCGGCGACCGTGCAGTGCTGCTGTTCCCCAGTGGCCCGGACTACGTGGCGGCGTTCTTTGGCTGCCTGTATGCGGGCGTCATCGCGGTGCCGGCCTACCCGCCGGAATCGGCACGCCAGCACCACCAGGAGCGCCTGTTGTCGATCATCGACGACGCCGAACCGCGCCTGCTGCTGACCGTGGCGGCCTTGCATGACAGCCTGCAAGGCCTGGAGGCACTGGCAGCAGACAACGCGCCCGAGCTGCTGGCTGTGGACGGCCTGGACCCGGTGCTGGCCGCGAGCTGGCAGGCGCCCGCGCTGAAGGGGGATGACATTGCCTTCCTGCAGTACACCTCCGGCTCCACCGCGTTGCCCAAGGGCGTGCAGGTCAGCCATGGCAACCTGGTGGCCAACGAGCAGCTGATCCGTTGTGGCTTCGGCATCGACCTCAACCCCGACGATGTGATCGTCAGCTGGTTGCCGCTGTACCACGACATGGGCCTGATTGGCGGCCTGTTGCAGCCAATTTTCAGTGGTGTGCCCTGCGTGCTGATGTCGCCAGGTTACTTCCTGGCCCGGCCGCTGCGTTGGTTGCAAGCCATCAGCGAGTATGGCGGCACCATTAGCGGCGGCCCGGATTTCGCCTACCGCCTGTGCAGCGAGCGGGTCAGCGAGGCCTCGCTCAGCGGGCTCGACCTGAGCCGCTGGCGCGTGGCCTATTCCGGCTCCGAGCCGATCCGCCAGGACAGCCTGGCGACCTTCGCCGACAAGTTCCAGGCCTGCGGCTTCGACCCGCAGAGCTTCTTCGCCAGCTATGGCCTGGCCGAAGCCACCCTGTTCGTCAGTGGCAGCCGCCGTGGCCAGGGCATTGCAGCGCTGGAGCTGGACGCCGACGCCTTCGCTGCCAACCGCGCCGAGCCGGGCACAGGCAGCGTACTGATGAGCTGCGGCTACCCGCAGCCTGGGCACGCCGTACGCATCGTCGAGCCGCAGCAGTTGCAGGTGCTGGGCGACAACCAGGTTGGCGAAGTCTGGGCCGGTGGCCCGAGCATTGCCCTGGGCTACTGGCGCAACCCTGAGGCCAGCGCCCGTACGTTCGTCGAAATGGACGGCCAGACCTGGCTGCGTACCGGCGACCTGGGCTTCATGCGTGAGGGCGAGGTGTTCGTGACTGGGCGCCTGAAAGACATGCTGATCGTGCGTGGGCAGAACCTGTACCCACAGGACCTGGAAAAAACCCTCGAGCGCGAAGTCGAAATGCTGCGCAAAGGCCGCGTGGCCGTGTTCGCTGTCGAGCACCAGGGCGAGGAGGGCATCGGCGTGGCGGTGGAGATCAGCCGCAACGTGCAAAAGGCAATCAAGCCCCAGGACCTGATCAAGACCCTGCGCCAGGTCATCGCCGACGCCTGCCGCCAGGCCCCGGCCGTGGTCCTGCTGCTGAACCCCGGTGCGCTGCCGAAGACCTCCAGCGGCAAGTTGCAGCGCTCGGCCTGCCGCCTGCGCATGGACGATGGCAGCCTGGACTGCTATGCCCGTTTCCCTGAAGCGAGCGAAGCCATTGCCAGTGAAGCTGCCGGTGATGAACTGCAAGCACGCATCGCTGCGGTGTGGCGTGACATCCTCAAGGTAGAGGCGGTGGCAGCAGATGATCACTTCCTGCTGCTGGGTGGCAACTCCATTGCCGCTACCCAGGCCACTGCGCGCCTGGCCGATGAGCTGGGTATCAACCTGAACCTGCGGGTTTTGTTCGAGGCGCCGGTACTGGCCGACTACAGCAAAGCCGTCGGCGCAATCATCGTCGAAGGCGGTGCCCACCCCGCAGCCATCGCCACCTTGGCGCGTGCCCAGGCGTTGCCCCAGTCGCTGGCGCAAAACCGCTTGTGGCTGATGTGGCAGCTGGAACCACAATCGGCGGCCTACAACATCCCGGCCGGCCTGCATCTGCGTGGCGAGCTGGACGTAGTGGCGCTGGAAGCGGCCTTCGAGGCACTGGTGGCGCGCCACGAATCGCTGCGTACCGTGTTCAGTGAGGAAAACGGTCAGGCGCTTCAGCGCATCAGGCCGCAGCAGCCGTTCAGCCTGCAGCGCCTGGATCTTGAAGGGCACTCGACCGAACAGGTCGTAGCGCAGCGAGAAGCCGAGGCCCGTCAGCCGTTCGACCTGACCCAGGGGCCACTGCTGCGAGTAACCCTGGTACGCCTGGGCGACGAAGACCATCAGCTGTGGGTGACCCTGCACCACATCGTTGCCGACGGCTGGTCGCTGAACATCCTGCTCGACGAATTCGCCAAGCTGTACGCCGCTCGCTGCCAAGGCCTGGAGGCCAACCTGGCGCCGCTGACACTGGGTTACGCCGACTATGGCACCTGGCAGCGCCAATGGCTGGCCGACGGTGAAGCCGAACGCCAACTGCAACACTGGAAGGCGCAGCTGGGCGATGAGTTGCCGGTGCTCGACCTGTGCACCGACCACCCCCGCGCCAGCCAGCGCCAGCACAGCGCTGCGCGCTTCAACCTCAAGGTGCCCGCCAAGCTCGGCGACGCGCTCAAGGGCTTGGCCCGTGAGCAGCAAGCCAGCCTGTTCATGGTCCTGCTGGCCGGTTGGCAGGCGCTGCTGCAGCGCTACAGCGGCCAGGCCGATATTCGCGTCGGGGTGCCCAACGCCAACCGTCCGCGCCTGGAAACCCAAGGCATGGTCGGCTTCTTCATCAACACCCAGGTGCTGCGCGCACAGTTCGAGGGTCGCCAGTCGTTCACCCAGTTGCTGGCCCAGGTACGCCAGGCCACTTTGCAAGCCCAGGCTAACCAGGACCTGCCGTTCGAACAGCTGGTCGAAGCCCTGCCCGAGGCGCGTGAACAGGGCCTGTTCCAGGTCATGTTCAACCACCAGCAACGCGACCTGTCAGCGCTGCGCCGCCTGCCGGGGCTGCTGGCCGAAGAGCTGCCGTGGCATAGCCGCGAAGCCAAGTTCGACTTGCAGCTGCACAGTGAAGAAGACCACCAGGGCCGCCTGAGCCTGGCCTTCGACTATGCCGCCGAACTGTTCGAAGCGAGTACCGTCAAGCGCCTGGCCCAGCACCTGCTGGCGCTGCTGGAGCAAGTGTGCAGTGCGCCGCAACGGGCGTTGGGCGAGGTGCAGTTGCTCGATGAGCCAGCCCGTGCACAGCTGCTGGGTTGGGGCCAGGCTGCTGCCGCCGCACCGCAGCACCTGCTGGTCGAGCAACTCAATGAACAGGCACGCCTGACCCCGCAGCGCACCGCCCTGGTGTGGGAAGGCGGCAGCCTGGACTACGCCGAGCTGCACCAGCAAGCCAACCGGCTGGCCCACTACCTGCGTGACAAAGGCGTCGGCCCCGACACCTGCGTGGCGATTGCCATCGAGCGCTCGCCGCAGTTGCTGGTCGGCCTGCTGGCCATTCTCAAGGCTGGCGGCGCCTACGTGCCGCTGGATGTCGATTACCCGGCCGAACGCCTGGCCTACATGCTGGCCGACTGCAACGCCGGCCTGTTGCTGAGCCACAGCAGCCTGCTGGGCAAGCTGCCGCAGGTCGCCGGTGTCAGCGCCATTGCCCTCGACCAGTTGCACCTGGACAGCTGGCCCAGCCAGGCCCCCGGCCTGCACCTGCACGGCGACAACCTGGCCTACGTGATCTACACCTCCGGCTCCACTGGCCAGCCCAAGGGCGTGGGTAATACCCACGCGGCGCTGGCCGAGCGCTTGCAGTGGATGCAGGCTACCTACGCGCTGAACGACAGCGACGTGCTGATGCAGAAGGCGCCAATCAGCTTCGACGTGTCGGTGTGGGAGTGCTTCTGGCCGCTGGTAACCGGCTGCAAGCTGGTACTTGCCGGCCCCGGCGAACACCGCGACCCGCAGCGCATTGCCGCGCTGGTTAAGGCCCATGGCGTGACCACGCTGCACTTCGTGCCGCCGCTGTTGCAGGTGTTTGTCCAAGAGCCGCAGGCGGGTGCCTGCAGCAGCCTGCGGCGGTTGTTCTCCGGTGGCGAAGCATTGTCCGCTGCGTTGCGTGACCGCGTGCTGCAAGTGCTGCCGCAGGTGCAGTTGCACAACCGCTACGGCCCGACCGAAACCGCCATCAACGTCACCCATTGGCACTGCCAGGCGGCGGATGGCGAGCGCTCGCCGATTGGCCGCCCGCTGGGCAACGTGCTGTGCCGTGTGCTGGACGATGAGCTTGAACTGACAGCGCCTGGCGTGCCGGGCGAGTTGTACCTCGGTGGTGCGGGCCTGGCCCGCGGCTACCTGGGGCGCCCGGGCCTTACCGCCGAGCGCTTCGTGCCCCAGGCCGACGGCAATGGTCAGCGGCTGTACCGCAGCGGCGACCGCGCCCGCTGGCAGGTGCAGCTAGAGGCGCTGGAATACCTCGGTCGCCTTGACCAGCAGGTAAAGGTGCGTGGCTTCCGTGTGGAGCCCGAAGAGGTTCAGGCCTGCCTGCTGGCGCAAGCGGGAGTCGAACAGGCGCTGGTGCTGATTCACAAGGACGCTATTGGCGCGCAACTGGTCGGTTATTACAGTGGCAGCGCCCAGCCTGCCGACTTGCTGGTCGTGCTGGCTGAGCAACTGCCAGCCTACATGGTGCCGGCGCAACTCATCGCGCTGGCGCAGATGCCGTTGGGCCCCAGCGGCAAGGTCGAGCGCAAGGCACTGCCGGCCCCGGTCTGGCAGCAGCGCGAACACGTCGAGCCACAAACCGAGCTGCAGCAACAGGTCGCGGCCATTTGGTGCGAGGTGCTGAATGTGCCGCGCATCGGCCTGCAGGACGACTTCTTCGCCCTCGGCGGCCACTCGTTGCTGGCCACCCAGATCGTTTCGCGCACGCGCCAGGCCTGCGATGTCGAGCTGCCGCTCAAGGCCCTGTTCGACGCCAGCGAGCTGGGCACCTTCTGTGCCGAGATCGCGCGCATTCGCGCCGCCGGTGAACGCAACCTGCAAGGCGACATCGCCCGTGTCGACCGCCGCCAGGCGGTACCGCTGTCGTACTCGCAGCAGCGCATGTGGTTCCTCTGGCAAATGGAGCCGGACAGCCCGGCCTATAACGTAGGCGGCATGGCTCGCTTGCGCGGCACGCTGCATGTGGACGCCTTCGAGCGGGCGCTGCAGGCGTTGATCGTGCGCCACGAAACCCTGCGCACCACCTTCCCCAGCATCGATGGTGTGCCGTACCAATGCGTGGCCGAAGACAGTGGCCTGCACCTCGACTGGCAAGACTTCAGCGCCTTGTCAGCCGATGCCCGCCAGCAACGCTTGCAACAACTGGCCGACGATCAGGCGCACCAGCCGTTCGACCTGGAGCGCGGTCCGCTGCTGCGCGCCTGCCTGGTAAAAGCCGAGGAACGCGAGCATTACTTCGTGCTGACCCTGCACCACATCGTCACCGAAGGCTGGGCCATGGACATCTTCGCCCGCGAGCTGGGCGAGCTGTACGAGGCCTTCGTCGATGACCGTGAGTCGCCACTGGCGCCGTTGCCTGTGCAATACCTGGACTACAGCGTCTGGCAACGGCATTGGCTGGAGAGCGGCGAGGGCGCCCGCCAACTGGCCTACTGGAAGGATCGCCTGGGCGACGAGCACCCGGTGCTGGCGTTGCCCGCTGACCGCCCGCGCCCGGCCGTGCAGAGCCACCGTGGCGAGTTGTACCGCTTCGAGCTCGACCCGGCGTTGGTCGCCCGTGTGCATGCCTTCAACAGCCAGCGCGGCCTGACCCTGTTCATGACCATGACCGCCACCCTGGCCGCCTTGTTGCACCGCTACAGCGGCCAGCGTGACCTGCGCATCGGCGCACCGGTGGCCAACCGCATCCGCCCGGAAAGCGAAGGCCTGATCGGCGCCTTCCTCAACACTCAGGTGCTGCGCTGCGAGCTGGACGGGCAGATGACCGCCAGCGAGCTGCTGGAGCAGATGCGCCAGGCCGCCATCGAAGGCCAGTCGCACCAGGACCTGCCGTTCGACCAGTTGGTCGAGGCCCTGCAGCCGCCGCGCAGCAGCGCCTACAACCCGCTGTTCCAGGTGATGTGCAACGTGCAGCGCTGGGCCTTCCAGCAAAGCCGCACGCTGGCCGGCATGCAGGTCGACTACCTGGTCAACGATGCCAGTGCCACCAAGTTCGACCTGTACCTGGAGGTGACCGACCTCGACGGCCGCCTGGGCTGCTGCCTGACCTACAGCCGTGACCTGTTCGACGAGCCGCGCATTGCGCGTATGGCCGAGCACTGGCAGCAACTGTTGGTTGGCCTGCTCGACAACCCGCAACAGCGCCTGTGCGAGCTGCCGATGCTGAGCAGCGCCGAGCAGCAGGTGCTGGTCGGCCAGTTGCAGGGCGAGCACGATTTCGAGCTCGATCAGACCCTGCATGGCCTGTTCGCCGCCCAGGCGGCGCGCACGCCACAGGCCGGTGCCTTGACTTTCGCTGGCCAGCACATGACCTATGCCGAACTCGATCAGCAGGCCAACCGCCTGGCCCGCGCCCTGCGCGAGCGCGGCGTCGGCCCGCAGGTGCGTGTAGGGCTGGCGCTGGAGCGTTCGCTGGAAATGGTCGTCGGCCTCCTGGCCATTCTCAAGGCCGGCGGCGCTTACGTGCCGCTCGACCCCGAGTACCCGCTCGACCGCCTGCGCTACATGATCGAAGACAGCCGCATTGGTTTGCTGATCAGCCAGCGTGAGCTGTTGAAAACCTTGGGTGAGTTGCCGCAAGGCGTCGCCCGCTGGAGCCTGGAAGACGATGCTGCCAGCCTGTCGGCCTACAGCGATGCGCCGCTGGACAACCTCAACCTGCCGCAGCACCAGGCTTACCTGATCTACACCTCCGGCTCCACCGGCAAGCCCAAGGGCGTGGTGGTCAGCCACGGCGAATTCGCCATGCACTGCCAGGCGGTGATCGCCGCATTCGGCATGCGCAGCGATGATTGCGAGCTGCATTTTTATTCGATCAACTTCGACGCCGCCAGCGAGCGCCTGTGGGTGCCGCTGCTGTGTGGTGCCCGCGTGGTGCTGCGTGCCCAGGGGCAGTGGGGTGCCGAAGACATCTGCCAGCTGGTGCGTGAGCAACAGGTGAGCATCCTGGGCTTTACCCCCAGCTACGGCAGCCAGTTGGCGCAGTACCTGGGCGGGCAGGGCGAACAACTGCCGGTGCGCCTGGTGATTACCGGTGGCGAAGCACTGACCGGCGAGCACCTGCAACGTATTCGCCAGGCCTTTGCCCCGCAGCAGTTCTTCAACGCCTACGGCCCGACCGAAACCGTGGTCATGCCGTTGGCCTGCCTGGCGCCAGAGGCGTTGCCAGCGGACCTTGGCAGCGTGCCGATCGGCCGCGTCATCGGAAGCCGCACGGCCTACATCCTCGACGAGGACCTGGCCCTGTTGCCGCAAGGTGGTATTGGCGAGCTGTATGTCGGTGGTGCCGGCCTGGCTCAGGGCTATCACGACCGCCCTGGCCTAAGCGCCGAGCGCTTCGTCGCCGACCCGTTCAGCACCGCAGGGGGCCGCTTGTATCGCACGGGCGACCTGGTGCGGCTGGGCATTGATGGCCTGGTCGAGTATGTCGGGCGTGCCGACCAGCAGGTGAAAATTCGCGGCTTCCGTATCGAGTTGGGCGAGATCGAGAGCCGGCTGCAGGCCCACTTGGATGTCGACGAGGCCGTGGTACTGGCCCTGGACTTGCCGGGTGGCAAACAGCTGGTGGGCTATCTGGTGAGCAAGCAGGCCAGCGCCGGTAGCGAGGCGCAGAACCTGCTGCGCGAAGCCGTGAAAGCCGATGCCCGCCAGCACCTGCCGGACTACATGGTGCCTGCGCACCTGGTGCTGCTCGACAGCCTGCCACTGATGGGCAACGGCAAGCTCGACCGCCGTGCGCTGCCGCTGCCGGACCTGGAGCAGGCGCGCCAGCAGTACCAGGCCCCAGGCAACGAGGTGGAAGCGCAACTGGCGCAGATCTGGCGTGATGTACTCAACGTTGCCCAGGTTGGCGTGCAGGACAACTTCTTCGAACTGGGGGGTGATTCGATCCTTTCGATTCAGGTGGTCAGCCGGGCCCGTCAGGCCGGCTTGCAATTCACCCCGCGCGACCTGTTCCAGCACCAGACCATCCAGACCCTGGCGGCCGTGGTTCAGCACAGCGAAGCCCCCAGCAGCATCGATCAGGGCCAGCGCCAGGGCCAGACCGGCCTGACGCCGATTCAGCACTGGTTCTTCGACAGCGAAGTGCCACAGCCACAGCACTGGAACCAGGCGGTACTGCTGGAGGCGCGCCAGCCGCTGGACGAAGCCGTACTGGCACAAGCGATGGCTGCGCTGGTGCAGCACCATGACAGCCTGCGCCTGCGTTTCAGCCAGGCCCAGGGCGGCTGGCAGGCTCAGTACGCGCAGCCTGCTGCCGAGCAGCTGCTGTGGAGCGCCACCGTCGCCGATTTCGCAGACTGCCAGGCGCTGTACACCGACCTTCAGCGCAGCCTCGACCTGCAACAAGGCCCGCTGCTGCGTGGCTTGCTGGTGCGTGACGGGCAGGGCAGCCAGCGCCTGTTACTGGCGATCCATCACCTGGTGGTCGATGGCGTGTCCTGGCGGGTGCTGCTGGAAGACTTGCAGGCGCTGTACCGTGGCCAGCCACTGCCGACCAAGACCCACGCCATGGGCGATTGGGCCGCACGCTTGGCCAGTTACGCCGGCAGCGATTCGCTGCGCGACGAACTGGGCTGGTGGCAAGGCCAGCTGGGTGGCGTGCGCCGCGAACTACCGTGCGATCACCCGCAGGGTGGCAACTTGCACCGCCACGCCCATACCCTGGCCATCGGCCTGGATGTGGAGCAAACCCGGCAACTGCTGCAACAGGCCCCGGCGGCCTACCACACCCAGGTCAATGACCTGCTGCTCACTGCGCTGGCGCGTGCCTTGTGCCGCTGGAGTGGCGAGGAAGAAGTGCTGGTGCAGCTCGAAGGCCACGGTCGTGACGGGTTGTTCGAGGACATGGACCTGACCCGCAGTGTCGGCTGGTTCACCAACGCCTATCCACTGAGCCTGCGCCCGTTGCCAGGCGAGGACGACGCGGCGCGGGCCGGCTCGATCAAACGCATCAAGGAGCAACTGCGCCAGGTGCCGCACAAGGGGCTTGGCTACGGTGTACTGCGCTACCTGGCCGATGCGGCCGGGCGCGAGCAGATGGCGGCCTTGCCGCAGGCGCGTATCACCTTCAACTACCTGGGTCAGTTCGACCAGCAGTTCGACAGCACCGCGCTGTTCCAGCCACTGGAGGCCCCAGCAGGCCTGGCTCACGACCTCGACGCACCGCTGCCCAACTGGCTGAGCGTCGATGGCCAGGTGTATGGCGGCGCCCTGCAAATGCGCTGGACCTACAGCGCCGAGCGCTATGACCAGCAAACCATTGCCCGGCTGGCCGAGGCCTATCGTCAGGAGTTGCTGACGCTGGTCGCGCATTGCCTGGCCGATGGCAACGGCAGTTTCACCCCCTCGGACTTCCCGTTGGCGCATCTGACGCAGGCGCAGATCGACGCCCTGCCGGTACCGGCTGCGCAGATCGAGGACGTCTACCCGCTGACGCCGATGCAGGAAGGCATGCTTCTGCACACCCTGCTGGAGCCGGGCACCGGCCTTTACTACATGCAGGACCGCTACCGCATCAACAGCGCCCTGGACCCTGAGCGTTTCGCCCAGGCCTGGCAGGCCGTGGTGGCGCGCCATGAAGCATTGCGCGCTTCGTTCAGCTGGAACAGCGGCGAGGCGATGCTGCAGATCATCCACAAACCGGGCAACCTGGCGGTGGACTACCAGGACTGGCGCGGCCTTGCAGACGACGCCCAGGAGCAGCGCCTGCAGGCCCTGCACAAGCAAGAGCGCGAGGCCGGTTTTGCCCTGCTCAGCGAAGCACCGTTCCACCTGCGCCTGGTGCGCGTGGCCGACGAGCGCTATTGGTTCATGATGAGCAACCACCACATCCTGATCGATGCCTGGTGCCGCTCGCTGCTGATGAACGACTTCTTCGAGGTCTACCAGGCCCTTGGCGAAGGCCGTCAGGCCCAACTGCCGGTGCCGCCGCGCTACCGCGACTACATCGGCTGGCTGCAACGCCAGGGCCTGGACGACGCACGCGCCTGGTGGCAGGCCAACCTGGCCGGCTTCGAGCGCGCCACGGCTATCCCAAGTGACCGCCCGCTGCGCCATGACCACGCGGGTAGCGGCATGGTGGTCGGCGATTGCTACACCCGCCTGGAGGTGAGCGATGGCGTGCGCCTGCGTGAACTGGCCCAGGCTCACCAGCTGACCGTCAACACCTTCGCCCAGGCGGCCTGGGCCCTGGTGCTGGCGCGTTACAGCGGTGACCGCGACGTGGCCTTTGGCGTAACCGTGGCCGGGCGCCCGGTGAGCATGCCGCAGATGCAGCGCACCGTCGGGCTGTTCATCAACAGCGTTGCCCTGCGCGTGCAGTTGCCGGTAGCCGGTGAGCGCCGCAGCGTGCGCCAGTGGCTGCAAGGCCTGCTGCAAAGCAACATGGAACTGCGCGAGTACGAATACCTGCCGCTGGTGGCGATCCAGGATTGCAGCGAGCTGCCCAAGGGCCAGCCGCTGTTCGACAGCCTGTTCGTGTTCGAGAACGCCCCGGTGGAAACCGCCGTGCTCGACCACGCCCAGCACCTGAATGCCAGCTCCGACTCGGGCCGTACCCACACCAACTTCCCGTTGACGGCGGTGTGCTACCCGGGTGATGACCTGGGCCTGCACCTGTCGTTCGACCAGCGCTACTTCGACTTCCCGACCGTCGAGCGCCTGCTGGCCGAGTTCAAGCGTCTGCTGTTGGCGCTGGTACAAGGCTTCGAGGGCGAGGTGAGCAAGCTGCCGATGCTGGGGGCAGACGAGCAGCGCTTCTTGCTGGAAGACTGCAACCGCACCGAGCGGGCTTATCCGCTGGAGCAGAGCTACATCGCGCAGTTCGAAGCGCAAGTGGCTGCGCACCCGGAACGTACCGTGGCCCGCTGCCTGGAGGCGTCCTACGACTACGCCGGGCTGAACCTGGCGGCTAACCGCCTGGGCCATGCCTTGATCTGGGCCGGTGTGAAGGTGGACCAGCCGGTGGCACTGCTGGCCGAGCGCGGGTTGCCGCTGCTGGGCATGATAGTCGGCAGCTTCAAGGCCGGTGCCGGCTACTTGCCGCTGGACCCGGGCCTGCCTGCCGCGCGCCTGCAAAGCATCATCCAGCTCAGCCGTACCCCGGTGCTGGTATGCAGCGCGGCCTGTGCCGAGCAAGGCCGGCAGTTGCTGGCTGAGCTGAACGTTGCGCCAAGGCCACAGCTGCTGGTGTGGGAAGACATCCAGGCCAGCCAGGTTGCCAGCCACAACCCAGGCATCCACAGTGGCCCGGACAACCTTGCCTATGTGATCTACACCTCAGGCTCGACCGGCCTGCCAAAAGGGGTGATGGTCGAGCAGCGCGGCATGCTCAACAACCAGCTGAGCAAGGTGCCGTACCTGGCATTGAGCGATCAGGACGTGATCGCCCAGACTGCCTCGCAGAGCTTCGATATTTCGGTGTGGCAGTTCCTGGCCGCGCCGTTGTTCGGGGCCACAGTAGAGATTGTGCCGAATGCCATCGCCCATGATCCGCGGGGCCTGCTGGCGCATGTGCAAGCCACCGGCATCACCGTGCTGGAAAGCGTACCGTCGCTGATCCAGGGCATGTTGGCCAGCGACCACCAGGCGCTGGACGGCCTGCGTTGGATGCTGCCGACAGGCGAGGCGATGCCCCCGGAGCTGGCCGCGCAGTGGCTGCAGCGCTACCCGCAGATCGGCCTGGTCAACGCCTACGGCCCGGCAGAATGCTCCGATGACGTGGCGTTCTTCCGCGTCGATGCCGCGTCGACCCAAGGCAGTTACTTGCCCATCGGCACGCCGACCGACAACAACCGCCTGTACCTGTTTGGTGAAGATCAGGCGCTGGTGCCGCTGGGTGCGGTGGGCGAACTGTGTGTGGCTGGCACGGGCGTTGGCCGTGGCTATGTCGGCGACCCGCTGCGTACTGCGTTGGCGTTTATCCCTCACCCATACGGTGCACCGGGCGAGCGCCTGTACCGCACCGGTGACCTGGCGCGGCAGCGCCCGGACGGTGTGCTGGAGTACGTCGGGCGCATCGACCATCAGGTGAAGATACGCGGCTACCGCATCGAGCTGGGCGAGATCGAAGCGCGCCTGCACGAACAGGCGGAAATCCGCGATGCTGCGGTGGGCGTGCAGGAGGGCGTCAATGGCAAGCATCTGGTCGGTTACCTGGTGGCCCATCAGGGCATCGCTGCCGACGCCGCGTTGCTGGAACAGGTGAAGCAACGCCTGCGTGCCGAGTTGCCGGAGTACATGGTACCGCTGCACTGGGGCTGGTTCGACAGCCTGCCGCACAACGCCAACGGCAAGCTGGACCGCAAGGCGCTGCCCGCCATCGACATTGGCGGCCAGCACAGCCAGGCCTACCAGGCGCCGCGCAATGAGCTGGAAGAGGTCTTGGCGGGTATCTGGGCCGATGTGCTCAAGGCCGAGCGGGTCGGGGTCCACGACAATTTCTTCGAGCTGGGCGGGCATTCGTTGCTGGCCACGCAGATTGCCTCGCGGGTGCAGAAGCAATTGCAGTTGAACGTACCGTTGCGGGCGATGTTCGAGTGCAGCACTGTGGAGGAACTGGCCGAGTACGTGCAGGGCCTGCAGGGCAGTGCGCTGGATGACGACAAGGTCGACCGGCTGAGTGATCTGATGGCCGAGTTGGAAGGCCTTTGACCGGCAGGGGCGCTTGGCGCCCCTTTTTAGTGGCCACGGTACCTAGATCGCGGCGTTGATAAAGGCCTCATCTAACGATTCGGCGCCGTGGCAAGCCATGAACTGTTCACCACTATCAAACGCTTCCAGTCGTTTATTGGCGAGCATGTAAAAGCGATGGCAATTTTTTGTGATTTCCTCTGTGTAATGTGAAGCAATCAACACGCACGCGCCCTCCCGGCATGCGTTGTGTATGCCTAGCCATATGTAATGCCGGAACTCAGGGTCCACCCCAGCTGTGGGCTCGTCAAGAATGATCAAGTCACTGTTCAAAAGCAGTAGGGTCAGCGTGAAGTAGCTGCGAATCTCGCCATAACTGCAGTTGGACGCTTTTTTATTAGCGATTTCTGCATATCGTTTGGACAGGGAAGGAGACCATTGAGCCAGTTTTGAAAGTATTTCTAAGTGATCGGGGGCGTCATTGGGGGCTAGGCTGGTGATAAGTTTGCTCGCTTCATTCATGCGCAGTAAAGGGGGTGGGGTAAGAATTTGGGTTAAATAAGCCTGATGCTTGGATGAGTTGGTGACGACGCCCCGGATTGGTTTCTTTACGTTGCAGATGAGGTCGAATAGCGTCGTTTTTCCTGCGCCATTCTTGCCCAGTATGCCGATCATTTCGCCTTGTTTGATGTTGAGTCCGATATTGTCCATCAGCGTGGTTCCGCTGTACCCGAAACAAAGGTCGGTTATTTTTAGTATATCCATTAGTAGCGGCTCCATATGGGTTGGGTTCTAAAATTTCGTCCTGTCAGGTATGTGCAGGCCGCAAAGGCTGAAAGAGCCGTCAAGAAACTGCTGAGAAGTGAAAATTCGCCATGGAATACCTGAACACTCAGATAGAGCGGGTTGATCAGCGTTAGCGGGTGAGACGTGTCGTAGCCCTGTAGGGTAGCTGTGTACCCAGAGACCAGCATGAGAAAGGACATGAGCGAAAAAAGCGTGCTGGCAGTGCTGAACTTGATGGGCAGTGCAGCGATCCCTAGGCCGATACAGGTGAACATAAGATAACTTGTGTAAAAGCATGCCAGCAGATACAAAAGCTCAGGGAGTAAGTAGTGCCCTCGTAGCGGCTTGGTCAATAGGTAAAAAAGCAACGCGTAGAGTGTGCTCAGCACTAAGTAGCTGAGTGTGTGTGAAATCAGGAATGTTTTTATTGCGCCGCGTTGATATATGAAAGAGCGAGTGAAGCCGCTTTCTCGCCTGCCGATCAAGTAAAAACTAAATCCAAAAAAGGCAACACTTGCTGAAATGTATGAGTAGAACCACGCAGTTGACGCAGTGTAGGTTAAGGTTGTGTGCTTTGGGGTTGTAATGATGAAGAGTAGACAGGGTGCAAGTGCTGACCATAGAAGTGATGTGGGTTCTCTCAAGTGCTCAGTGATCAAGATCCTGATAATGCGTGTGATTTTTTTTGCGCTGAGTAGGAGGTGGCTTAAATAGAGATTCATGGGAACGGGACCATTCTGGAGAGCTGACGGCTTATGATTTTATTGAGGAAGTGTTCGGAGTAAGTATTTTTGATGTTGAGGTGGCTTGCGTTATTCATGTGGAGGAATAAATTGGGTGAAAAATATTTGCAGAAGTAAAGGTTTGACTGTTTGTAGGGGGTGGACGATAAGTAGAGATATCCATTGAATTCTAGTTCTCTTATGGTTGTTAATAGATTCTGTAGGGTTAGCTCTTTCGAAGGTGTACGTTTCTGGTTGTGCTGGGTTGATGTCAAATCTCTGGATGTATCTTGGAAAGTATCGTAGCTGTTGCAATTTAGGAAGTGTTTGAGATAAGGGTCTTGAAGTGGGTTCTCTATTTCATGGTCATTATCGATTGCCTGCATAAAGCGAAATGTCTGCCATAATTCGACTATTGCTTTCTCTAAAGCAATCCTTGAGGTGGCGGCGTAAGCCATGCCAGCGCAAAATTTCACTTTGGCGGTGGTGTCTTGATTGCCATAACATAAGAGTAGGCAGCTTCCTGGAAAGCGTTCGTCGGTTAGATTGAGGATGCACAGTTCGCCAGATTTTTTTAGCTCTTGGAGGAGTGGCAAGCTGGTGCTTCCAGCTAGTATTGGGTAGGCATCATTGAGTTTTATTTCCGCTGTGCAGGTTCTTGTAAGCCAGTATCTAAGTAGAAACTGCCGTTCCAGTGTTTCCTTGAGTGCTCCGAGCACTGCATTGTTGATCGTCATGTGTGCGCTGCATCCACATGTGTCTCTGATTGGGTAGATGCTATTGTCAGTAAAATTTCGGCACTCTGAAATGGAAAGGCATACGGTTGGGATCTTGCAGCTTGTAAAATCAGTGATTCTGTATGCCGTTGTACGGTCAAAGTGATGCGACTGCAAAGACGAGCTTTTATTAGGTATTAAGGTTTGAGAAAACGCTTGGATGAATTCTTTGTGCTCTTTGGTTGTCAGTCCGATGTCTAGTTTGTTTGTGTCATGGACAGGGATGTCTAAGTAAAAATGTTTACGTTCAAAATGTTCGCCTAATGCGCTGTCGGTTATATCTGATGACCAGCCGCTGCTTGAACCGTAGGTGCGCCAACGGGTGCCACATTCTACGCTGCTGGGTAGGTGAGTGACTGCGCTAGGCCTAAGTAGAAAAAAGTCCGAAAATTCCGGGTAGTGTATCTCGTTAAAAATATTCATGGGTCTAACCTATTAGTTGGATGCATGTGGGTAGGAAAAGAGTCGGGTTGAGATTCAAATTTTTGGTTACTTGATGGTCGGTGTACCCTGACCATGGTCTGCTATTTAGGTGGAGTTCTTTGCAGCGCAAGTCAGTAATCATATACATCGAGCCTGCCTCCATTAGACTCAAGCGATAGCCTCTGTATCGATACTTGAACAGTGCTTTGGGTAAGTAGATCAAATATATAAGTGCTAGTGACGGTCGGCCGATGTCGACGTTTTTTGGGATAATTGCTTCAGTCAATTTTCTGATGTTAATTGATGGGCTATGAGCTTCCAGTGATCTTGAGGATGGAAGTAAGTGTAGGGCGTTAGTTTCAGTTGGCCATTGCTCGATCTTGTTGTTGAGGTTGATGCAAAATACTTCTATTGGATAAAGCGCTCCGCCGCTTGGATAACCTCTGTTGTAGGCAGTGGAGCTTTTGGTCAAGAGGGGTGAAAGCAGTGCTTGGACCGTTTTGAAATGAAGTGGGCGATCTTTAAATTGATCACATGAATTATTTCTCCGTAGTGAATGTGAATTTGCTAGAGGCCTAAGAGTCAGTTCTTTGGTTTTGCTGGGTGCTGTAATGGTGTTGAGGCGTAATTCGTTCCCGGTAAGCTTTGTAAGGTCCTTTGATGGTATGTGGTGAAGGGTGCTTAGGTGTTGTGTCGCTTCGTGGATTATGTAGTTGCCTTTGGCGTGGAATGCCAAAGTCTCATCCATGACATCAGGGCATATAAACTTCAAGTATTCGTCATGGCTTATATTCATTGTTCAAATCCTATGCATTGGCACAGTGGCCAGTGGACGCTGGCGTCTTCTGTAGTAATTCCGGTTTCCAGGTTGATTGTTCTGGATAATAGAACTTGATCTTGAGTGGTTTTTGATTTTGGCGCTTGAGTGAGTTTGTTTGTGAATGAAATAATGGTGCCTAAAATTAAAGACTTTTGGAGTTCGTCTATTTCTATTTTTGGTAGGTCGAGGTTGTTGCTACGGCAGAAAGACCAAATTTTGCTCCAGTGGTGCTGACTTGTTCTCAGGCTTTCGTAGTGCGCGATACGGTCAAGTGTGCAAAAAGCGCACGGGTTTCCAATTGAGGGGATATGAATTTCCGTTAAATGGAAATGAACGCCGCTGATGAAGCCAACAGTGGCGCCATAGTTGGGGTTTGTTGCTAGTAGTTTTTTATAGGTGGACTTTAGCAAGTGCGGGCTCAGTTTTGCGCAAGCGAATACGAAGAGCGTAGGCTCGTCGTTGTTGGGGTGTGTGTAGTTAGCGATATTCCTTATTTCTAATTTGTTGTTGTACTTTTTTTCAAGGTACTTGGTTGTCTCGCCTGGAATTTCTAGATCGTGGTAGATGATGGTGCGCTGAAAGCTAGGTGGATCAGTGAGCTCTCCGATTATTGACAGGCTTTTTAAGAATTTTATCGCGCTGGCAGGTTGGAGTTTTGCCTTTTTTAGTATGTGGCCCAGTGCATGAGGGTGGATATATTTGGATTGATTTTTTTCAATTAATTGTAAGGCTTCTATTATTTTTGGTTCGGTGATCTTCGTGAAGCCTTTGGATGAGAAGACCATCGGTTCAGTGTCAAAGTTGAGTATTTCGTAGTTGTAGATTCTGAGTGTTTTCATAAAATACCTGAAAGGTTGCGGGCGCCTGCAGTAGTCGTCGCAGAAGCCCGCTTATAGTTACAGGGTTGCCGGGTCGTTGTTTATGCCATTGTTTCCACCACAGCCGCCGGAGCCGCCGCTGCCACCCTTGCAGCCTCCACCGCCTCCACAACCGCCGCTGCCACCACAACCACCGGCGCTACCAGATCCTCCGAAGAATTCAGCTTCCATATCGCAATTGTTTTCGGAGGCTAATGCCAAAAGGCTAATGCCATATTGATTTTCCATAGTGTCTCCTTGTTTTTGTTGTTGCCCGAAAGAGTGCGGGCATGAAGAGGTTTAGGCGTTCGATTGATCTATGTCAATTGCGCTTCAGAGTAGGTGGGTGTATTTGGTGGGTTGGGGTGGTTTGGTTGGAAGCTATTGTTGTAGGACTGCTCTTCAGATGCGTCTTACATGTAGTTAGTATTGGTCGGTTATGTTTACTTTTGCCTTTATTAATGTAGGAGGTTTCGGCTTTTGTCATGCGAAATTGCTGTAGCAAGTATGCGAGTTTTCTGAAGCTGTTCTTGAGGGTGGTTCAATAGGGGTAGGCGATGAGGCATTGTTTAGCAGCGGGTGGCGTAGAATCAGTGTTTCTAAATGTGTAGAGCTGCTGTTTCAGCGACATGGATATGGGTTCGCTAATCGCCGTGTGACTGATTTTGGAGAGATTGATCGGCTTTGCTCGTTGTGGTCGAGTGAACGAGCATTGGCAGTTGGCGAAGAGGAACGCTCTTCGCTTGCAGAGAGCGATCAGTGCTATGTGCCGCTGCGGGCGATGTTCGATTGCAGCACGATGGAGTAGCCAGGGTGTATGTGCAGTGGCTGCAGGGCAGTGCGCTGGATGACGACAAGGTCGACCGGTTGAGTGACCTGATGGCCGAGCTGGAGGGGTTGTAAACGCCCCAGGTATTGCGCTGTGCCCAAGGCCGG
>NZ_BCBQ01000061.1:0-39529 GCF_001320885.1 Pseudomonas sp. NBRC 111140 | reverse complement strand
CGAACAAGGCCACTGAAGGTGTTACCCGTGCCACCAGCCCCAAGCCCAGTTCCACCGTGGTCGAATAGCGCGAGCTGGAGATTTTGTCGACCTGGTCCAGCTTCACTTCATCGGCATTGCTGAAGTCATACCACACGTTGGTCCGTACATAGGGCTCGATGGGCATGCCACGCACTTCGTAGCGCCCGGACAATTTGGCACCCACACGGCCGCTCCAGGTTGGCTGGCTGTCAAATGCCTGCAAGGTCTCCTCCTGCACCTGGTTGCCAGGGAAGAACTGTTGATTTATCAACTGTGCCTGAGGTTCGATCACCCAGTTGCCGCCCAGGCGGATCGGGTAACCGCCCTCCACCGAGAAGGTCATCGCGTGGCCGCTGTCGTCCAGTCGTTGGCCGCTTTCGCCACGGCCCAGCACATCGATGCGCGAGCCCATGGCCACGGCGTCCAGGTGCCAACCCTGTTCATGGGTCATGCTCCAGTAAACGCCCAGGCTTTCCCCACTCAGGTTCACGGCATTGCGCTGCTTGTCGCCCAACAGCGGGCGCATGCCGTTGAAGCTGCTTTGCAGGTTGTTGTGCCCCACGAAAATCCCTGCGCGGTGCACATTGCCCGCTGCAGTTTCACGCACGAACAGGTCCGGGCCGATTGTCAGTTGCTGGCTGGGTGCCTCCAGTTGGTCTGGGGGCTGTGAAACACTGCGCGAGGTGGTTGGGAAGAACTGCGCCCACTGGCTGGCGACCAGGTCCGGTGCCGCCTGCCCGTGACGTGCAGTCATGGCTTGGGAGAACGCGTTCAGGGTGCCGATGCTCAAGCCACTGGCGCTGATCGGGTCGAGCGACAACTGAGGCACTGCTGTCTGCTGCAGAAAGCCGGGCGAAATAGGGTCATCCTGCAGTTCGTACGCGAAAGTTTCCACCGGGGTTGCCAGAAGCAGCGACGTGGAAACCGCGTAGAAAATGCTGTCGAAGCGCAAGGGGTTCGAGGTGCTTTTCATGGCGGATCTCCTTTGTTTTTGTGGGGTACAGCCCGAGGACCTGGCCTGTTGTCACGAGCTGTACGGCAAAAACAGTGGGCGACCCAAACCAGCACGCCGGCTTTCGCAAACGCGCACGAAGGCGCGAGCTAGAGGCCCGGCGCGAGATCTTTACTACTTGGTAATGTTCAGCTAAGGAGAGGTGGCCGCTTGCGTCAAGAAAGCGTGAAGGAAGTGTTGATGTTGTGTGGTAATGCTCAACCCCTTGTTTTGTTGAGCAAAACAGTAGGGTATAGCGGGGTTCGCTATTTGCCGTGCCCTGGCTATGAAGAATGATTGCTAGAGGCGCACTTCAACCGCCAACGGCAGGTGATCTGACAGGTGCGACCAAGGTTTGTGCCCCAAAATCCGCGGCCCATGGCTTTCGGCGTTACGCAGGTAGATGCGGTCCAGGCGCAGCAGCGGCAGGCGGGCAGGGTAGGTGCGGGCGAGGTGCCCATGGTGGCGCTCGAATGCCTCGTGCAAGTCGCGTTGCAGGCCGAGCGTGCGGTTGCCGTGGGTTTTCCAGTCGTTGAAGTCGCCGGCGATGATCACCGGGGCATCGGCGGGTAAGGCGTCCAGCAATTTGCGCAGCAGTTGCAGCTGTTTTTGCCGGTGGCTTTCCAGCAACGACAGGTGCACGCAGATCGCGTGTACCTGGCCTTGCCCCGGTACATCCAGCACGCAGTGCAACAGGCTACGGCGCTCTGGCCCGGTGATTGACACATCAAGGTTGCGGTGCTCGATGATCGGGTATTTGGACAGCAGTGCATTGCCGTGATGGCCGTCGGGGTAAACCGCGTTGCGGCCATAGGCGAAGTCGCTCCACATGCTGTCCGCCAGGAATTCGTACTGCGAAGTCTGTGGCCAGCCGGGGTAACGGGCGGCGTGGCGGTCGTGGCTACCGAGCACTTCCTGGAGGAAGACGATATCGGCCTGGGTGCTGCGCACCGCCTCGCGCAGTTCCGGCAGGATGAAGCGCCGGTTGAAGGCGGTGAAGCCCTTGTGGGTATTCACCGTCAGCACCCGCAGGCGTTTTACGGCCGGGGCCTGGTTGATGCTGGCGAAACCTTCACTGCCGGCTTCGGGGTCCACGGCAACTCCTCGAACAATGGGTTTACACAAGGCCGCTTCTACAGATAACGGACATGCGCCAGTTACTCAGGTTCACTCCTCGTCGCGCTGCAGCACCATCAGCAGCATCGACCGCCCCTTGACCTCGAACGTGCTGTCGAACTGCAAATGCTGCCCTTTGCGTAACTCTGGCCGGTCGGTATCCACCAGGCAGCTCCAGTACTCGCCTTCAGGCACGGACGGCAACTTGAAAGGCACGATGTCATGGTGGGCATTGACGATCAGCAGCACCGTGGCCTCGGCGCCCGGCCGGGCGATGCCGCTGACCTGCGCGCGGCCATCGATCAGCATGCCCAGGCAGCGCCCGTGCGGGTCTTCCCACTGCTCCACAGTCATCTCGCTACCATCCGGCGCCAGCCAAGTCACATCCTTGACCCCGATCGCCTCATTGTAATCGCCCACCAGGAAACGTGAGCGGCGCAGCACCGGGTAGGCCAGGCGCAGACGGGTCAGGCGCTTGACGAAGGCCAGCAGCTCTTCGCCTTGCTGATCCAGGTCCCAGTTCACCCAACCGATCTCGCTGTCCTGGCAGTAGGCGTTGTTGTTGCCGTGCTGGGTGCGGCTGAATTCGTCACCGGCGACGATCATCGGCGTGCCCTGGGCCAGCAGCAGGGTAGCGAAATAGTTGCGCATTTGGCGCATGCGCAGGGCATTGATCCCCGGGTCGTCGGTCGGCCCTTCGACGCCGCAGTTCCACGACAGGTTGTTGTCGGTGCCGTCCTGGTTGTTCTCGTCGTTGTCTTCGTTGTGCTTGTGGTTGTACGACACCAGGTCGCGCAGGGTGAAACCATCGTGGGCGGTGATGAAGTTGACCGAGGAATACGGCCGCCGCCCACGGTTGTTGAACATGTCGCCCGAGGCGGTCAAGCGTGCGGCAAAATCGGCGAGTTGGCCTTCATCGCCTTTCCAGAAGGCGCGTGCGGTGTCGCGGAAGCGGTCGTTCCATTCCGCCCAGCCAGGGGCAAAGTTACCCACCTGATAGCCGCCGGGGCCGCAGTCCCAGGGCTCGGCAATCAGCTTGACCTGGCTCAGCATCGGGTCCTGGCGGCAGGCGACGAGGAAGCCATGACGCTCGCTGTAGCCGTCGTGGTAGCGGCCAAGGATGGTCGCCAGGTCGAAGCGGAAGCCGTCAACGTGCATTTCACCCGCCCAGTAACGCAGCGAATCGGTGACCAGCTGCAGCACGCAGGGGTGGCTCAGGTCCAGGGTGTTGCCGGTGCCGGAATCGTTGATGTAGTAGCGCTTGTCGTCCGGCATCAGGCGGTAGTACGAGGCGTTGTCGATACCGCGCATCGACAGGGTCGGGCCGCGCTCGTTGCCTTCGGCGGTGTGGTTGTAGACCACGTCCAGGATCACCTCGAGCCCGGCGTCGTGCAGGTGGGCGACCATTTCCTTGAACTCGGCAATCTTGCCGCTGGCCAGGTAGCGCGGGTGCGGGGCGAAAAAGGCGATGCTGTTGTAGCCCCAGTAGTTGTTCAGGCCTTTGTCCAGCAGGTGTTGGTCGTTGACGAAGGCGTGAATCGGCAGCAGCTCGATGCTGGAGACGCCCAGGTCCTTGATGTGCTTGAGCAGCTCGTCATTGGCCAGGCCGGCAAAAGTGCCGCGCAGCGCTTCCGGTACCGCCGGGTGGCGCATGCTGATGCCACGGGTGTGCGCCTCGTAGATGATCGTGCGTTCCCAGGGGATCAGCACGCGTTGGTCGCGGCCCCAGGTGAAGGCCGGGTCGATCACCTTGCACTTGGGGACGAAGGGCGCACTGTCGCGCTCGTCGAACGACAGGTCGCCATCGGGGTGGCCGATGGTGTAGCCAAACAGCGCTTCGGACCATTTCAGGCTGCCGACCAGTTGCTTGGCATAGGGGTCGATCAGCAGTTTGTTGGGGTTGAAGCGGTGGCCGTTTTCCGGCTCGTACGGGCCGTATACCCGGTAGCCATAGACCAGGCCAGGGTGAGCGTCGGGCAGGTAGCCGTGGTAGATCTCGTCGGTGTATTCGGGCAGCTCGATGCGCTCGATTTCCTGTTCGCCGGTGGAATCGAACAGGCACAGTTCGACCTTGGTGGCGTTGGCCGAGAACAGGGCGAAGTTAACCCCAAGGCCATCCCAGGTGGCACCGAGGGGAAAGGGCATGCCTTCGCGGATGCGCGACGGTGCGACCGAGCGGGTTTTCTTTGGGGTGCGGGGGCTCATGGCGGTCCTCGTATGGCCGTGGTGGAGGGGATTGTGCAGTCCTGCCCCGGCCTCTTCGCGGGTAAACCCGCTCCCACAGGTTCATCACCGGTGCTGAAAGCCGTGCAGTACCTGTGGGAGCGGGTTTACCCGCGAAGAGGCCAGTACAGGCTTAACCAGCAGAAGGCTTTTTCACCGCCCTGGGCTTTTTCGCCGCAGCCGGTTTAGCCCCTGGCAGCGCGGCCACCTTGGGTTCGGCAGGTGGCTTGGGCTTGGCCGGTGCCCGTTTGCGTGGCGCCGCCTTGGGTGCCAAGGCTTCAGCCTCGGCCAACTTGCGCGCCATATCCCAGTGGCGGTCTTCCTGGCCGGCGGGTTTACCTTCGGACTCCCATATCTGGTAGGCAAATTCGCGAATACGCTTTTCATCGACACTCATCATGACGCTCCTGATGCTCAAGATTGTTGTATCAACAGGTTGACCGGAAACTCCGCCAGCACGGCGCTCAACATCAGCTCCTTGGAAGAGCTGACCGCCGCACAGGGGAAAAGTCCCGTCGAGTTGGCAGGTGACAAGGCAAACGGCAATACCAGCCGGGTGTCGTCCCAGTTCTGTGCCGGGATCAACGGGGTTGTGGCGCCACCGAGCAGGCTACTGGCCAGGCGTGGCGCGACGATGACGGCCCGCTCGCCCTCTCCCAGGCGGGCAAACGCAATCACGTTGTCTGCGTGCCGGCCCTGCACGCTCAGTGGCAGGTAGGCACCACGGCGGAACAAGTCGGCGTGTGCCTGGCGGCAGTCCAGCACTTTGGCGATCAAGGCCTGCTTGATGCGGCCATCGCGCCAGTGCGTCAGCAACTCGGCGGGCGCTGTGGCGTCGTCGAGGGTACGACGCCTGCAAGCGTAGTCCACGGCGCGGCGGTTATCCGGGTCGACCAGGCTGAAGTCCCAGTATTCATTGCCCTGGTACAGGTCGGGCACGCCTGGGGTTGTCATGCGCAGCAGGGTTTGGACCAGGCCGTTGAGGGCGCCTGGGCAGGCCAGCAGTTGTGCGGCATCGGCCACGGACTTGCGCAGTTGCTGGTTCTCGCTGTCCAGCAGCAGGCCATCGACATAGCGGGCGCAGGCGCTTTCATAGGCTTCGTTCGGTGCATTCCAGCTGCTGCGCAACTTGGCTTCGCGCAGGGCCTTCTGCTGCCATTGGCGAATGCGCTCGGCGTATGTGCGCAGGCCGCCCGTGTCCTGCAGGTCGAGCGCTAGCGGCCAGCTGCCGAGCAAGGTCTGCAAGAGCATCAGCTCGTCGCCAGGGCTGGGTGCTGGGCCGTCGTCCAGCAGTGTGCGCAAGGGGGCAGCCAATTCACGCCAATGCTCCACCCGACTGGCCAGCCACGGCCCGCGCTCGCTGAGTACGGCCAAGCGCGCTCGGGTGTCTTCACCGCGCTTGTGGTCGTGGGTGGCGGTGGCCAGCAGGTTGTCGGGGAAGTCGCGCAGGCGCCGCTGGGCTTCGTTGTGGAAGTGCGCAGGTGCTGCGCTGAAATGCTCGGCCTCGAAGCCCACGTCATTGCGCGACAGCAGCCGCGCGTTGCGGTAGAAGGCGGTGTCTTCCACGGCTTTGGCGGCGCTGGGCGCGGTCAGTTGCTGGAAGCGCACGCAGGCATGGCGCAGCTGCTTGCGGGCGCGGCCCGGTGGCAGGTGACGCCAGGCTTGCCCGCCCAGCCATCGTTCAAGTTGTTCCAGCAGTGGCCAGTCGGCTTCGCCAAGGTCTTGCCGGGCGTTGACCAGCGCCTGCTGGAAAAACCTTTCGTCTTCAGCCGGGCGCCCGCAGGCGTTGAAGTAGGTACGGTAGACAGGGTAATGCGCCACCAGCGCCTGCAAGGCCCGGCGAATCGCGCCCAGGGTCAGGTCGCGGGTCATCAGGTCGTTGCGTGCCACTTGCAGCAGGGCCAGGGCCACCGATTCGCAGTCACCGGCCAGGCTGGCGTTGAGTACCAGGTGACGGGCCTGGCGCACTTCTTCGGGGAAGTCCGGGCGCTCGCTGAGGTTGGCCCACAGCTCGCTCAGCGGCGCTTCGCCGGCCGGGTCGTGTTGCAGCAGCGACACCTGGTTCATGAACTCGTAGCCGGTGGTGCCGTCGGTGAGCCAGTCGCGGTGCAGGTGCTCGTCAGCGCCAAGAATCTTCTCCACGTAGATCGGGAAGTGCTCCAGTGCTGCACTCAGCGGCCGCTGTGCCAGCAGGCCATCGACCCGTCGGCGTAGTTTGCGGCAATAGCCGCGCGGGTCGGCAAGGCCGTCGATATGGTCGATGCGCAGGCCGTCCACCAGGCCGCGTTCGATCAGTTCGAACAGCTTGGCGTGGGTGGCCTCGAACACCACTGCGCGCTCCACCCTCAGACCTCCGAGCTCGTTGATGTCGAAGAAGCGCCGCCAGTTGATGTCGTCGGCGGCGGTGCGCCAGCTGGCCAGGCGGTAGGTCTGGCGCTCCAGCAGCAGGTGCAGGCGCTTGAAACCATTTTCGGCGCGGCTGTCGAATGCCACTAGCGCTGATTCCAAGTCGGCACCTTCGCGCACCAAGCGTGCCAGTTCGGTGTGCAGCGCAAGGGCATCGGCCAGTGGGGTGGTCGATTCGGCCAATGCCGTGAAGTGCTCGGCCAGGGCCTTGAGTGCCGGCTCTGGGCTGAGGGCGAGAATCCAGCCATAGTCGACCGGGCAGATTGGGAAGCGGTGATCGTAATGGGCGATTTGCAGCGTGCCTTGCTGCTTGTCGAATTCAAGCGGTATGTCGCCGTTCTTCAGCGCCACGCCATAGTCGCTGCCGAGAAACGGCAACAGCAGTTGCCCGGCCAGCAGCGGGTCGCTGGAGTGCCACTGGATGTCGAAGAACTCCGCATACGGGCTGCGCCGGCCCCAGGCCAACAGGCTTTGCCACCAAGGGTTGTCGGCACCGCCCACGGCCATATGGTTGGACACAGTGTCAAGGATCAGCCCCATGCCATGCTGGCGCAGGGCGGCGACCAGTCGCTGCAGTGCCGCCTCGCCGCCAAGCTCCGGGTTCACGCAGGTAGGGTCGACCACGTCGTAGCCATGGCGCGAGCCCGCGCGGGCCTTGAGGATAGGCGAGGCATACAGGTGGCTTATGCCCAATTGAGCGAAGTACGGTACCAGCGGCACGGCGTGATCAAGGGTGAAGTCACTGTGAAATTGCAGGCGCAGGGTCGCGGTCAGTGGCTTCATCGGTCACGCTCCCAGGCTTGTTCGCGGGCCTGGGCCAGCAGCTCCAGGCGGCGAGCGGCATGCTCGTCGTCGAGCAGTTCGCGCACTGGCTGGGCGAAGCGCCGCCTCCAATTGGGGTGGCCGCTGGTGGTCCCCGGCAGGTTGGGCTGCTCGTCGCAACCCAGCAAGTCTTCCAGCGGCACCAGCACCAGCGGTGCGCGGGTATGGCCAACGTAGCGGATGGCGGCGTCGATTACCGCGTCATTGTCCTTCAGCTCGCCGTAGTTGGCCTCCAGGGTGCGGCGCAGGCCGTCGTGTTCTTTCTGGCGGTCGTGGCGCCAGTGCAGCTCGGTAGCGGCGTCGATCAGTTGCAAGCGCTGGCTCCAGTCGATGTCGCGGTTTTCCAGCCAGCCGGCCAATGGCGCGAGGTCATGGGTGCCCGTGGTGGCCAGGGCGTTGTCCGGCCAGTCGAGAATCGGCTTGAACTGGCCGGGCTGGGTCTGCTCGAAGGGCAGCACGCGCATGCCCAGCACGGCTTTTTCGGCCAGTGTCTCGCGCAGGCCATCGGGTACGGTGCCCAGGTCTTCGCCAAGAATGATCGCCTGGTGGCGCACCGATTCCAGCGCCAACAGGCGCAACAGGTCGTCCAGCGGGTAATTGAGGTAGGCGCCTTCGCTGGGCTTTGCCCCCTGCGGGATCAGCCACAGCCGGCGCAGGCCCATCACATGGTCGATGCGCAGGCCGCCAGCGTGGGCGAGGTTGGCCCGCAGCATCTCGATGAAGGCGCGGTAGCCGTTGCGCTTGAGGCCCTCGGGCGAGAAGGCGCAGATACCCCAGTCCTGCCCGGCGCGGTTGAGGATGTCGGGCGGCGCCCCCACTTTCAGGCCGGCCAGCAGTTCATCCTGGCGGCTCCAAGCCTGGCTGCCGGCGCCGTCGGCGCCCACCGCCAGGTCGGCGATCAGGCCCACGGCCATGCCGTTGCCACGGGCTGCCTCGTGGGCACGCTGCAGGCCGCGTTCGGTCAGCCACTGGCAAAAGGCATGGAACTCGACCTTGGCCGGGTAGGCGCTGGCAAAGGCTTCCACTTCCGGGTGGTACGGGTCGTGCCAGGCCTTGGGCCAGTTGCGCCAGTCGGCGCCCAGGCCATGCTCGACTGCCTGGGCCTGGAGCACCTCGAAGCGACAGTGGTGTTCCAGCGCCTGGCCACCGGCTGCGCGGAAGCTGTCGAAATCGCTGCGTAGCGGGTGGTTGCCTTGGCTGAAGCCCTGGTACAGCGCTTCTAGCAGGCGCAGGCGGGCGCTGGCGGCGCGTGGCCAGTCGACCAATGGGCGTTGCTCCAGCTCCTCCAGTTGCTGTTCCAGGCCGCAGGCTTCGATGGCCATGCGCACCTCCCGTTCACCCAGCAAGGACGCGGGGCTGGCGTACAGGGTGTTGAGCAGCAGGCGACTGGACGGCGAGTAGGGGCTGTAGTGTTCCTGGTCGATGGCCGACAAGGCGTGGATCGGGCTGATGGCCAAGGCATCGGCGCCGCGCTCGGCTGCCGAGCGTGCCAACTGCTCCAGTGCCAGGCAGTCGCCGTAGCCACCATCGCCGGGGCGACGCAGGCTGTACAGCTGCACCGCCAGGCCCCAGCAGCGTGGTGGTGGTTGTTGCACATCGTCTTCCAGGCTGTGGCAGCGTGGCGGGGCAATGGCCACAGTGAAGCGGCGGCTGTCGATTTCTACCTGATGGTAGCCAATCGGCAGATCACCGGGCAGACGCGCCTGCTGGTCAAGGCTCAGGGTAAGCGAGGCCTGGTCTTCCAGGGTGCAGTGGGCGACGCTGGCGGCGCTGAAGTAGCGCGCCAGCGCCAGCGGTTGGCCCTGCTCGGCGGTCAGCAAGGGCGGCAGGTGCTCACTGTCCTCGGCGGCTTCCACCGCACGCAGGCTGGCGGCAATGGCCGTGTCATCGCTGGCTGGGTGGCCAAGGCCTGCGAGGATATTGCGCAGCACTTCGTCGCTGACACGCTGAGGCCGGGCATTGGCGTCGATCCAGTCGCGGCTGAGCCCGACGAGGGTCGCCAGACGGTGCAGGGCGGTTTCGCTCATAGGCGCTCCTGGGCAGGGGGAAGCAGGCTGACCACACAGCTGTACGCAGCCAGGTGGGTATCCGGGTGCCGGGTGTCGCTGCTGTCGAACAGCCGAGCGGGTGGCGCGGGCAGCTCGACGGCTTGCGCGGTGTCGGCCAGGTTCAGGTCGATGCGCAATGTGTTGCCATTGCCTAGCCGCCAGCGTGCGGTCAGCGCCTTGTCGCCGTGCACCTCGGCGCCCAGTGCACGGCTGCCGGGCAAGTGCGGGATGACGTGGCGGCGGCGCAGGTCGAGTAGCTGCTGGTACAGGCCGTGCCAGCCGGCGATCACCTCCTTGTTTTGCGGGCGCGAAGACTCGAAGGTCTGCTCGGCGTTGGGGTCGGGAATATGCTCACGCTGATCGGGGTCGGCAAACGCGGTGAAGTGGGCGAATTCACCTCGGCGGCCTTCGCGCACGGCATCGGCCAGCGCATCATGGAAATCGGTGAAAAACAGAAATGGCCGGCAGCTGCCGTCGTCATCGCCCATGAACAGCAGCGGAATCATCGGTGCCAGCAACAGCAGGCCGGTGGCCGCACGCAGGGCCGGTGGCGAGCACAGGCGGGTCAGGCGTTCACCGAGCGCGCGGTTGCCGATCTGGTCGTGGTTTTGCAGGAACAACACAAAGGCACTGGGCGGCAGATGCGCGCTGGGTTCGCCGCGTGGCGTGCCATGCCGGTTGGGTTCGCCCTGGAACACGAACCCTTCGCCAAGGCAGCGCGCCAACTGGTCGATGGGGCGTTGCTGGTAGTCGGCGTAGTAACCCTCGGTTTCGCCGGTCAGCAGCACGTGCAGGGCATTGTGGCCGTCGTCGTTCCATTGGGCGTCGAAGCCTTGTTCCAGCAGGCCGGCTTGGTTGTGCTCGTTTTCCAGCACCAGCCACACCTGGCGGCCAGGTTCCACTGCAGCGCGTACGCGCTGCGCCAGTTCGACGAGGAAGTCCGGCTGGTCGATGGCGTGCACGGCGTCCAGGCGCAGGCCGTCGCAGCGGTAGTCGCACAGCCACATCAGGGCATTCTGGATGAAGTACTCGCGCACCTGCGGGCGGCGGAAGTCGATGGCCGCGCCCCATGGCGTCTGCCGGTCTTCGCGGAAGAACGGGCTGGCGTACTGGTGCAGGTAATTGCCGTCGGGGCCGAAGTGGTTGTACACCACGTCCACCAATACCATCAGCCCTTCGCCGTGGGCCTGGTCGACCAGTGCGCACAGCTGTTCGGGGCTGCCGTAGGTGTTCTGCGGCGCGTAGGGCAGCACCCCGTCGTAGCCCCAGTTGCGTTCGCCGGGGAACTGCCCCAGCGGCATCAGTTCGATCGCGCTGATGCCGAGTTCGGCCAGGCGCGGCAGTTGCCGAGCTACCCCGGCGTAGCCATCGAGCAGGCCAACATGCACCTCCTGGATCACCGCTTCATGCCAAGGCCGGCCTTGCCACGGGTGTTGCCAGGCGTAACCGGCCACATTCACCACCTGGCTCGGCCCTTGTACGCCGTCGGGCTGGTAGCGTGAGGCCGGGTCGGCCACCAGCAATTCACCGTCGATTCGGTAGTGGTAACGGTCACCGGCCTGGCATGGGGCCACGCCGGTGTACCAGCCATCGTCGCCGGGCAGCAGCTCGATGGCCGGTTGCTGTTCCAGTTCAACGCTCACGCTGCGCGCATCGGGTGCCCAGAGGGCGAAGCGCGCCGACGTGGCGTCCAACAAGTGTGCGCCATGCCTGTGCATCTTCCAGCCCCCGCTCAGTAGTGGCTCAGTTGTGCCTGCTTGACCAGGTCCTCGTACAGGCGGGCGTAGGGCTCCACCGCCTGGCACCAGTTGAATGGCTGGGTCATCGAAAGGCAGCGCATGGCGTTGAGCAGGTCCTTCTTGCCGTATACATAGAAGGCGCGGCTCAGTGCCTGGCGGTAGCTCTCGACGGTCGATTCGTTGAACAAGAAGCCCGTGACGCCGCACTCGATGGTGTCGGCCAGGCCGCCTGTATTGCGCGCCACCGGCAGTGAGCCGAAGCGTTGCGCGTACATCTGGCTGAGGCCGCAAGGCTCGTAGCGCGACGGCATAAGCAGGAAGTCGCTGCCCGCGAACATCCGTCGAGCATCGGTTTCATTGAAACCGATGCGCACACCGATACGCCCTGGGTGGCGCAGCGCCAGTTCGCGCATGGCTTGTTCTTCTTCCGGCTCGCCACGGCCGATGATCGCGATCTGCCCACCTTGTTCGACGATGTAGTCGGCCACGCCCAGGGTCAGGTCCAGGCCCTTCTGATAGACCAGCCGCGAGACCACGGCGAACAGCGGGCCTTCGGAATCTTCCAGGCCGAACAGCTCGCGCACTTCATGGGTGTTGCGCGCCTTGCCTTCCCAATCGTTGATGCTGAAGTTGTGCTGCAGGTGCTTGTCGGTGGCCGAGTCCCAGCTTTCGTCGATACCGTTGGGGATGCCACCTAGCAGGCCTTGCTGGGCCTTGCTGGCGAGGAAGCCGTCCAGGCCGCAGCCGAATTCCGGGGTGGTGATTTCCCGCGCATAGGTGGCGCTGACCGTGGTGATGTGGCTGGAGTAGGCCAGCCCAGCCTTGAGGAACGACAACTTGCCGTAGAACTCCATGCCTTCCTGCTGCATGGCGTGGTCGGGGATCGCCAGCTCCGGGCTGCAGCCGCGGCTATATACTCCCTGGTAGGCCAGGTTGTGGATGGTGAACAGGGTGGGCGTGCTCAGCCCGCGCCAGTGCATGTAGGCCGGGGCCAGGCCGGCGGGCCAGTCATGCGCGTGCACCACTTCCGGCGTCCAGTGGATCTTGCCTTCGCCAGCGGCGATTTCGGCGGCAGCCAGGCCCAGGCGAGCGAAGCGAATGTGGTTGTCAGGCCAGTCTCGGCCGTTGTTGGCACCATAGGGTGTGCCGTCGCGTTGATACAGTTCGGGGCAGATCAGCACGTAGATGACCAGGCCGTCGGCCATGTCCATGCGCCCGATCTTGCACGGCGGCAGGGCCGCGTGGCCGCCCAGTTCACCCACGATATGGATCGGGTTGTCGCTTTCCATGACCTGGCGGTAGCCGGGGATGAGCACCCGTACATCGTGCAGGTGCGCCAGGGCACGGGGCAGCGCGGCGGACACGTCGCCCAGGCCGCCGGTTTTCACCAGGTCGGCGATTTCCGAGGTCACGAACAGAATCTTGCGCATGTTCGGGTTGTGTTGGCGCTGGGCGCCGGGTGCCTTGCCTGTCGTGGCGAAATCCGGGGTGAGCGGCTCGCGGTTGTCCGGGTTGAATGAATCTACGTGAGGCTCGACAGCGGCACTGATCATACTTCTCTCCGTCCCTATGCTTGGCCGGGTGCTGGCACCCGTGGCGATGTTTCGTGTTGGTTCTCTCTAATTTTGAATCTGCGTAGTGCGTTCCTTGCCCCAGGGTCGTGCGCGCAGGCACAGCGCGATCGGCGCTCCGGCCGAAGGCGATTGGACTGGTTGGGGTTGTAGGCTGAGGATTGGGAGTAGCCCAATGCGTCTGGCCTTCTTTGTTCATGACCCGCCGGCTTTCCTGAAAGTTCGACTTATTTTGGTCACTCTTCCTGATGAGCAAATGGCGGGCCGAAAACCGAGTGTAGGAGAGAAAGTGCTAAAAAGGTGACCCGCTGGTCACTATTGTTATGTGCGGAATAGACGCAAACGTTGGCGTATGTGACTGGATGTGAAAAGGTTTGTCGGGGGTGTTTGGCGGGTGCGCCAATTTGTGGCCAGCAGGGGGCCGTGCACCAAGTTGGTGCTTGGTGGGGGATTAAAAAGCTACGTCGGGGAGATCAGCAGGTGGGAGCCTTACAGCCCCCACTGGAGGAAGGGAAGATCAGAGGCTGACAGCTTTATCGCCATCACGTTGTTGCGCCAGCAGCAGGTTCAGCTGGGCGACCTGTTGGCGCAGTTGGTCACGTTCGTCCTTCAGTTTACGCAGCTCATCACGGCGCACGGAGACATAGAGTGTCTGGGGTGGGGTTGCAGGCATCAAGGTACCCATGAGCACACCTCGCGGTTTTGGCTGGTGACAAGTCAAAGCGTAGACGCTTCACGCGGGGCGCATTTTGAATTCTTTCGCAGGTCTTGGGAACTTTTTTGTTTATCGTGGTCTTGCCGTTCGTCGCTGAACCCTCGGGCGGCATGCTGGACTAATCTGAACAGCTGGACTGTATTGTCATCCATTTCGAAAGGGGAGCATCGGCTCATGCAACTGGGAATCGTCGGGCTGGGCCGCATGGGCGGCAACATCGCAAGGCGCCTGATGCGCGCCGGCCATCGCACCGTGGTACACGACCGCAACCGTGAAGCCATCACTGGGCTGGAGGGCGAGGGCGCCCAGGGCGCGCACGACCTCGGTGCACTGGTACAAAAGCTGAAAGCGCCGCGTGCCGTATGGGTGATGCTGCCGGCCGGCGAGCCCACCGAGCAAACCATCGCCCAATTGGCCGAGCTGCTGGAGCCGGGCGATGCGATCATCGACGGCGGCAACACCTTCTACAAGGACGACATGCGCCGCGCCGCAGAACTGGCCAAGCGCGGCCTGCATTACCTGGACGTCGGTACCTCCGGCGGCGTATGGGGCCTGGACCGTGGCTACTGCATGATGATCGGTGGCGAAAAGGACGTGTTCGAGCGCCTGGAGCCCCTGTTCAAGGCGCTGGCGCCAGGCGTGGGTGACATCCCCCGTACCCATGGCCGCAGCGGCGAGCACCAGCGGGCCGAACACGGCTATATCCACGCCGGCCCACCTGGCGCCGGGCACTACGTGAAAATGGTGCACAACGGTATCGAGTACGGCTTGATGCAGGCTTATGCCGAAGGCTTCGACCTGCTGCGCAGCAAAGGCGGCGACGAGCTGCCGGAAGACCAGCGCTTTGACCTGAACGTGGCCGAAATCGCCGAAGTGTGGCGGCGCGGCAGCGTGGTGACCTCGTGGCTGCTCGACCTTACCGCCGATGCGCTGGTGGCCGACCCGCAGCTGTCGCAGTTCAGTGGCTCGGTGTCCGACAGTGGCGAAGGCCGCTGGACCATCGACGCTGCGGTCGAGCAGGCGGTGCCGGTGCCGGTGTTGTCCAGCGCATTGTTCGCGCGCTTCCGCTCGCGCCAGCAGCAGGGTACTTATGGTGACAAGATTCTCTCGGCCATGCGCCTGGGCTTCGGTGGCCACGTCGAGAAGAAAGCCGAATGACCAAACAGACCATTCCCGCTGCACCCCCTTGTACCCTGTTCCTGTTCGGCGCCAATGGCGACCTGGTCAAGCGCCTGCTGATGCCGGCGCTGTATAACCTCAGCCGCGACGGCCTGCTGGACCGTAACCTGCGCATCGTCGGCGTCGACCACAACGCGGCCAGCGCCGCGGATTTCGCTGAGCGGCTGCAGGCGTTCATGCGCGAGCGTGACAAAGGCCGCGAGGGCGGCGACCAGTGCCTCGACGATAAGCTCTGGGCCCGCTTGGCCAAGCGCCTGGATTACCAGACAGGCGACTTCCTCGACCCGGCGACTTACCAAGCCATTGCCAAGCGCATCGAAAAGACCAGCCACGGCAACGCCATCTTCTACTTGGCCACGTCGCCGCGCTTCTTCCCCGAAGTGGCGCAGCGCCTCGGGCAGGCCGGCTTGCTTGACGAGTCTGCCGGCGGCTTTCGCCGAGTGGTGGTGGAAAAGCCCTTCGGCACCGACCTGGCCAGCGCCGAGGCGCTCAACGCTTGCCTGCTGAAGGTGATGGGCGAGCGGCAGATCTACCGCATCGACCATTATCTGGGCAAAGAAACGGTGCAGAACATTCTGGTCAGCCGCTTCTCCAACGGCCTGTTCGAATCGTTCTGGAACAACCACTACATCGACCATGTGCAGATCACCGCAGCAGAAACCGTCGGCGTCGAGACCCGTGGTGCGTTCTATGACAGCACCGGCGCCTTGCGTGACATGGTACCCAATCACCTGTTCCAGTTGCTGGCGATGGTGGCCATGGAGCCGCCGGCCGCGTTCGGCGCCGATGCGGTACGCGGTGAAAAGGCCAAAGTGGTCGGTGCCATCCGCCCATGGTCGGCAAAAATGGCCCTGAAGAACTCCGTGCGTGGCCAGTACAGTGCCGGCAAGCAGGGGCGCAAGCAACTGCCCGGTTACCGCCAGGAGGCCAACGTCGCGCCTGAGAGCCAGACCGAAACCTATGTGGCGCTGAAGGTGATGATCGACAATTGGCGCTGGGCCGGCGTGCCGTTCTACCTGCGCACCGGCAAGCGCATGAGCGTGCGCGACACCGAGATCGCCATTTGCTTCAAGCCCGCGCCGTATGCGCAGTTTCGCGAGTCGGAGCTGGAGCGGCCCAAGCCCAACTACCTGAAAATCCAGATCCAGCCCAACGAAGGCATGTGGTTCGACCTGCAGGCAAAGCGGCCCGGGCCGGAGCTGGTGATGGAGAATGTCGAGCTGGGCTTTGCCTACAAGGACTTCTTCAAGATGACCCCGGCGACCGGCTACGAGACGCTGATCTACGACTGCCTGACCGGTGACCAGACCCTGTTCCAGCGGGCCGACAATATCGAAAACGGCTGGCGAGCGGTGCAGCCGTTTCTCGATGCCTGGGCCCAGGGCGGCGATGTGCATGGCTACCCGGCCGGCGAAGATGGGCCCGAAGCGGGCAATGAATTGCTGGCGCGGGACAAGCGCGAGTGGCACCGGTTGGGGTAAGACTTTTGTAAATTCTGTGCCGGCCCTTTCGCGGCTAAAGCCGCTCCCACAGGGATACCACTTCCCTTAGGGCCGATGCGATACCTGTGGGAGCGGCTTTAGCCGCGAAAGGGCCGGCACAGGCGATCACACCAAGGAGACTTAATGCCCGCCCACATCGAAGACTACGCCCTGCTGGGCAACTGCCGCAGCGCCGCCCTGGTCAGCCGCGATGGCTCGCTCGACTGGCTGTGCCTGCCGCGCTTCGACGCTCCAGCGGTATTCGCTGCCCTGTTGGGCAACGAAGAAAATGGCCGCTGGCGCCTGTCTCCTTGCGACCCGATCGAACACAGCAGCCGCCAATACCTGGACGATACCTTGGTACTGGAAACCACCTGGGTGACGGCCACTGGCCGGGCCCGCGTGCTCGATTTCATGCCCCTGGGTGAGGTCAATTCGGTGGTGCGCATCGTCGAAGGCCTGTCTGGCGAAACCAACTTCGAAATGGACCTGGTCATGCGCTTCGACTACGGTCGCAGCGTGCCTTGGGTCGAGCGGCTCGACCCACTGACCCTCAGCGCCGTGGCAGGCCCGGACCGGCTGATCCTGTGCAGCACCGTGCCCCCGCATGCCCGCGACCACCATACGGTTGCCCGCTTTCGCGTCGGCACGGGCCAGCGCCACGTCTTCAGCCTGCGCCACCAACCCTCGCACTTGTCGGTGCAGCCCAACTGCGATGTCGAACAGGCCTTGGCCCAAACTGTCGACCAATGGCAGGCTTTCGCCGCCCGTTGCCCAGAGGTAGGCCCATACACTGCGCTGGTGCGCCGCTCGCTGCTCACCCTCAAGGCCATGACCTACGCCCCCACCGGCGGCATCGTCGCCGCCGTCACCACTTCGTTGCCCGAGCGTGTGGGCGGGGAGCGCAACTGGGACTACCGTTTCTGCTGGCTGCGCGACGCCACCATGACCCTGCTGGCCTTCATGAACCTCGGCTACTTCGACGAGGCCCAGGCCTGGCGTGAGTGGCTGCTGCGCTCGGTAGCCGGCAACCCCGAGCAGATGCAGATCATGTACGGCCTGGCCGGTGAGCGCGACCTGCAGGAGTACACCTTGCCGTGGCTGGCCGGTTACGAACATTCGCAACCCGTGCGAGTCGGCAATGCTGCCTCGCAGCAGATGCAATTGGACATCTATGGCGAACTGGCCGATGCCATGAGCCAGGCGATCAAAGGCGGCTTGCCGCGTCACCCACGCAGCGCCGCCATCTCCCGATTGATTCTGCCCTACGTCGAGCGCATCTGGCGTGAGCCGGACGAAGGCATCTGGGAGGTGCGTGGCGGCCGGCAGCAGTTTGTGCATTCCAAGGTGATGGCCTGGGTCGCCTTCGACCGTGCTGCGGGGCTGGCCGACACCACTGAAGAGGGCCGCGAGCGCGGGCAGCATTACCGCCAGGTGGCTGACGAGATTCACCGCGAAGTGTGCGAGAACGGCCTGGACGCCAGCGGCAAATACTTTGTCCAGGCTTATGGTTCAAGCGAAATGGACGCCAGCCTGTTGCAGATTGCCCTGACCGGCTTCCTGCCAGCAGATGACCCACGCTTTCTGCGCACGCTGGCACAGATAGAACAGCGGCTATTGAAAAACGGCCTGCTGCTGCGCTACGACAGCGACAGCTGCAGCGACGGCTTGACCCCGGGTGAGGGCACCTTCCTGGTGTGTTCGTTCTGGCTGGCCGATGTTTACGTGTTGCTGGGGCGCCAGCAAGAAGCGCAGGCCTTGTACGAACGCCTGACCGGCCTGTGCAACGACCTCGGCCTACTGGCCGAACAGTACGACCCGGCGGGCCAGCGCATGCTCGGCAACTTCCCCCAGGCGTTTAGCCATATTGGCATCATCAACACCGCCCTGAACCTGCACCGCGCACAGTGTCCGGTGCGAGACAGGGCACGTTGTGGATAGCGTCGTTACCATTGGCAAACAGTGTGTGACGCATTGCGTCACATATGATACTTTGCTTCGTGTGATGCATGGGGTCACACTTGGTTCGTCTCCCAAATGGATGCGGCGAGCTACCCATGAACATCAGTTTTCGGCGCAAAGGACTGCGAGTTTTTCATGAAACGGGTAACACCCGAGGGATTCAGGCCCCTCACGCAAGGCGTTTAAAACGGCAACTCCAGTTCCTTGACCGCGCCATGGCTGCGCAGGATTTGAACGTACCAGGCTGGCAGTTGCATCCGCTCAAAGGAGCGTTATCGGATTTCTGGTCAGTCAGTGTTCCGGTAACTGGAGGCTGACTTTTCGCTTCGTGGGTTCGGATGTCGAACTGGTCGATTACCTTGATTACCACTGAAAAGGAAAACTGATCATGCCTTTGCATAATCCGCCACATCCCGGTGAAACCCTGCGTGAAGATGTTCTGCCCGCGTTAGGTCTGACGGTGAAGGCGTTCGCGTCGCATCTTGGGTTCTCTCGCGAAGCACTGTCGCGGGTATTGCACGGCCGCGCGGCGATTTCTCCAGACCTGGCGATACGCCTGGAGATGGCGGGTATCAGCACCGCCCGCCTGTGGTTGGCCATTCAGGCTGATTACGATATCTGGCAGGCGCGTCACCGACAGCAACCTGTGATTACCCGGTTGTTTCAGGCCGCCTGATGTAAAAGTGTGAAACGACCGGAGTAGACTAGGCCAAACCCCTTCGGCACGGAGCACACATGGGCATTCGCGGTACGGATCGGCAGATCGACAACATCGAGTTCAATGTCAGCGACATCGCACGCAGCAAGGCCTTCTATGGCAGCGTGTTCGGCTGGGTCTTCGCCGACTACGGGCCAACATACACCGAGTTCAGCGACGGCCGCCTTACGGGTGGTTTCACCACGGGTGAGCCGGTGCGCCCGGGCGGGCCGTTGGTGATTTTGTACGCCGATGACCTTGACGCCACGCAGCAACGGGTCGAAGCGGCCGGGGCGAAAATCAGCCGGGCGACCTTTGCCTTTCCTGGCGGGCGGCGTTTTCATTTCATCGACCCGGACGGTTACGAACTGGCCGTGTGGACGGCCCAAGCCTGATGGCCAACCACAAGATCGAAATTCGCCGACGCAACATCGAGAAAATCCTGCAGGCGGCGGAGAAGGTGTTCGCTGAGAAGGGCTACGGCGCCACCTCCATGGGCGATATCGCCGAGCAGGCGGAGCTGCCGCGCTCCAACCTGCATTATTACTTCAGCACCAAGGACGAGCTTTTCCGCGCGGTTTTGCAGGACCTGCTGGATGTGTGGAAGCAGGATGCACTGTGCTTCGAGAACTTCGACGACCCACGCGTGGTGCTGACCAGCTACATCCGGGCGAAGATGGGCCATTCGCGTTCGCGGCCGCTGGGCTCGAAGATCTGGGCCGAAGAGATGCTGCACGGGGCGCCGGTGCTGGGGGTGAACCTGGATGACAGCCTTGTGCCTTGGGCCAAGTTGAAAGAAGCCAAGATCCGCCGCTGGGTGGAGGAGGGGCGCATCCTGCCGGTGGAGCCGTCGGCGCTGTTGTACATGATCTGGGCCTCTACCCAGCACTATGCCGACTTTGGCTACCAGGTGCAGTTGCTCAACGGCGGCGAGGTGCTGTCGGACATGGCGTTCGAGAGTGCGGTGCAGACGGTGACCAGCGTGATCTTGCGGGGGATTGGGCTACAGCCGTGAACCGCTGTTGCGGGCTGGCTCGGTCCTTTGTGGGGGCGGCCTTGTGTCGCGAAAGGGCCGCTAAGCGGCCCCCGGATTTCTGCATCGTTGCGAAGATTGCTGGGGCCGCTCTGCGGCCCTTTCGCGACACAAGGCCGCTCCTACACGGGGGTAGTCGGTGCGGTAGCAGCTTGCTTCAACTGGCCTCGCGGTAGGGGTTGCGTGGGTCCTGCGTCCAGTTCAGGTATGGCTTGCCGGTATCCTGCGCCTCCATCTCGATGCAGTTTTCAACCGGGCAGGTGATTTGGCACAGGTTGCAGCCCACGCATTCCTCTTCGATCACGTTGTACGCATGGGTACCGTCAGCCTTGAGCGTGCTGGCAATCGCCTGGTGCGAGGTATCCTCACACGCAATGTGGCAGCGCCCACAGCCGATACAGGCCTCCTGGTCGATATGCGCCACCGACTTGTAGTTGATGTCCAGGTACTTCCAGTCGGTGGTGTGCCCTACCGCCTGGCCACGGAACGCCTCGATATTGGCGTGCCCATGCTGGTCCATCCAGCGTGCCAGGCCGTCCTTCATGTCCTCGACAATACGGAAACCATGCAGCATCGCCGCCGTGCAGACCTGCACGGCGCCACTGCCCAAGGCCATGAATTCCGCTGCATCACGCCAGTTGCCGATACCGCCGATGCCACAAATCGGCAAGCCACGGGTGTCTGGGTCGCGGGCGATTTCTGCCACCATGTTCAGGGCAATCGGCTTCACGGCCGAGCCGCAGTAACCGCCATGGGTGCTCTGGTCACCGACGATGGGGTGGGCCACCATGCGGTCCAGGTCGACGCTGGTAATGGAGTTGATGGTGTTGATCAACGACACCGCATCGGCCCCACCACGGTGGGCGGCGCGCGCCGACTGGCGGATGTCGGTGATGTTCGGCGTGAGCTTCACGATCACGGGCAACGCGCAGTAGGTTTTGCACCAGCGGGTGACCATTTCCACGTATTCCGGCACTTGGCCTACCGCCGCGCCCATGCCGCGCTCCGGCATGCCGTGCGGGCAGCCGAAGTTCAGCTCGATGCCATCAGCCCCGGTGGCTTCCACCAGCGGCAGGATGAATTTCCACGACTCCTCCACGCAGGGCACCATCAGCGAGACGATCAACGCCCGGTCGGGCCAGTCCTTCTTCACCTGGGTGATTTCGCGCAGGTTGATGTCCAGCGAGCGGTCGGTGATCAGCTCGATGTTGTTGATGCCTTGCACCATGCGGTTGGCGCCGTAGTGCGCCGAGTAGCGCGACGACACGTTGACCGCCGCCGGGTCTTCCCCCAGTGTTTTCCAGACCACGCCGCCCCAGCCGGCCTCGAAGGCGCGGACCACGTTGTAGGCCTTGTCGGTTGGCGGTGCGGAGGCCAGCCAGAACGGGTTGGGTGCCTTGATGCCGGCGAATACGATAGACAAGTCGGCCATTTACGCTGCCTCCACGTTGAGCATGAGTTGGGCATGGATGGCTTCGGCGGCCAGCTTGCCGTGTTGCACCGCCTGGACGGTGAGGTCCTGGCCCAGCGCGGTGCAGTCGCCGCCTGCGTACACGCCCGGCAGGCTGGTTTGCATCGTTTCATCAACGCGGATACGTTCGCCGTCGCGGGCCAGTTGTGCGGCCACCGGGTCGCCAAGGCTGGCCTCGTCGAAGCACTGGCCGATAGCTTTGAAGATGGCGTCGGCGGCCAACTCGAAGGTTTCGCCGGTGTCGCGCAGGCGGCCGTCCGCCAGTTCGGTGCGGGCAAAGCGCATGCCGCGCACCTTGCCGGCGTCATCGAGCAGCACAGCATCAGGGCGGGCCCAGGTGTGCAGGCGCACCTGGTTGGCCTTGGCGATGTCCTGCTCGTGGCCGGTGGCACCCATGTCGGCGTGGCCACGGCGGTACACCAGGTTGACGTCGCGGGCACCCAGGCGGCTCATTTGCACGGCCATGTCGATGGCGGTGTTGCCGGCACCGATCACCAGGCAGCGGTCGGCCAATGGCAGCTGGCTCAGGTCATCGGCCTGGCGCAACTCGCGGATGTATTCGGTGGCGGCGAGCACGCCGGGGGCTTCTTCATCGGGCAGCCCCAGCTGGCGCACGGCATTCAGGCCAAGGCCCAGGAACACTGCGTCGTACTGGTCGCGCAGTTCACCCAGGCTGAGGTTGCCGCCCAGCCGCTGGCCATGGCGAACTTCAATACCGCCAATGCCCAGCAGGAACTCCACTTCGCGCTGGGCGTAGTCATCCACCAGCTTGTAGCGGGCGATGCCGTACTCGTTGAGGCCGCCGGACTTGTCGCTGGCCTCGAACACCACCACGTCATGCCCGTGCATCGCCAGCCGGTGGGCGCAGGACAGCCCGGCAGGGCCGGCGCCGACCACGGCAATGCGCTTGCCAGTGGCGGGCGAGCGCTTGAACGGGTGTTCGCTGAATTGGGCGTTGTCCAGCGCGTAGCGCTGCAACTGGCCGATCAGCACCGGTGCGCATTCCTGGGCGTTGTTGCGCACGCAGGCTTGCTGGCAAAGGATTTCGGTGGGGCACACGCGGGCGCAGCTGCCGCCGAGGATGTTGGCCGAAAGAATGCGCTCGGCGGCGCCTTGCAGGTTTTCGTCGCTGATGCGGTGGATGAACGAGGGGATGTCGATGTCGCTGGGGCACGCGTTGACGCAGGGGGCGTCGTAGCAGTACAGGCAGCGTGCACTTTCGACGGCGGCCTGGCGGGCGGTGAGGGGTGGGGCCAGGTCGCTGAAGCGCTCGGCCAACTGGTCGGCGCCGGCCCGGGGGCGCGGCAAATGGTTCAGGGCGTCGATCACGGGTGTAGCCTCTCTATTTTTTATGGGGCAGGCGACAGGTAATGCGATGGGTTTTGGGGCCGCTGCGCAGCAGCCCCAATGGCTTAGCGCTGAACGGGCGTCGGCCGCTGCTGTTCGGCCCTGCGCCCCAGCACCTCATACACCGACGGATACGCCGGCCGTTCCACATACCGCCCTGCGCCGGCTTCGGCGCGCAGGTCACCGTCGGCCCAGAGCACCTTGCCCTGGCTGATGGTGTGGCTGGGGATGCCGCGCACGGTGCGGCCTTCGAAGATGTTGAAGTCCACCCGCTGGTGGTGGGTTTGGGCGGAGATGGTGCGGGTGCCCTCTGGGTCCCACAGCACCAGGTCGGCATCGGCACCCACGCGGATGGCGCCCTTGCGCGGGAACAGGTTGAAGATTTTCGCCGTGTTGGTGGAGGTGAGTGCGACGAACTCGTGCATCGACAGGCGCCCGCTGTTGAGCCCGGCATCCCACAGCACCGCCATGCGGTCTTCGATACCGGCGGTGCCGTTGGGGATGCGGCTGAAGTCGTCGCGCCCCATGGCTTTCTGCTCGGCGCAGAAACAGCAGTGGTCGGTGGCGGTGGTGTGCAGGTTGCCCGATTGCAGGCCGCGCCACAGCGCCTCCTGATGTTCGCGTGGGCGGAACGGCGGGCTCATCACATAACCGGCGGCGGTGGCCCAGTCCGGGTCACGGTAAACGCTGTCGTCCAGTAGCAGGTGGCCAGGCAAGACTTCGCCGTAAACCGGCTGGCCCTTGGCGCGCGCATAGGTGATTTCATCCAGCGCTTCACGGCTGGAAATATGCACCACATACAGCGGTGTACCAATCGTTTCGGCAATGCGGATGGCGCGGCTGGCCGCTTCACCTTCCACTTGCGAAGGGCGCGAAAGGGGATGTGCCTCTGGCCCGGTCAGGCCCTGGGCCAGCAGCTTTTTCTGCAGGTGGTACACCAGCTCGCCGTTCTCGGCATGCACGGTGGGCACCGCGCCCAGTTGCAGGCAGCGCTCGAAGCTGGCCACCAGGGTGTCGTCGGCGGCCATGATCGCATTCTTGTAGGCCATGAAATGCTTGAAGCTGTTCACCCCATGCTGGGTCACCAGCTCGCCCATCTCTTCGGCCACCTGCTCGCTCCACCAGGTGATGGCGACGTGGAAGCCGTAGTCGCTGGCGCTTTTCTGCGCCCAGCCGCGCCAGGTGTGGAAGGCCTCAAGCAAGGATTGCTGCGGGTTGGGGATGACGAAGTCGATGATTGATGTGGTGCCGCCGGCCAGGCCCGCAGCGGTGCCGCTGAAGAAGTCCTCGCTGGCCACGGTGCCCATGAACGGCAACTGCATATGGGTGTGCGGGTCGATGCCGCCGGGCATCAGGTACTGGCCGCTGCCATCGAGAATCTCGCAGTCGGTGGGCGGTTCGAGGTTTTGCCCGATGGCGCGAATCAGGCCATCGGCACACAGGACATCGGCGGGGTAACTCTCTTCGTGGGTAACCACGGTGGCGCCACGGATCAACAGGGACATGCCGTTTTCCTCGCAGGCTGACCGGTCTTGGCCGGTTCTTGGAATTGTCTTGGGTGCAGGCAGGCAGGGCGGTTAATCCTGTCAGTCCTGACAAGATTCGAGGCTAGATGCTGATCTGGAAATCAGCAAGAAAATTTTCCCATTAAATTTGTTGTCTTTAACTGTTTGATATTTAACATTTATTTTTTAATGACCTGCTGACTGCGGGGCTTTCAGAGGTTTTTGACTTACTTGACAAGATGGAATTCTGGTCAAGATTTCTAAGCACCAATGCGCGTGTGTACTCCGGCCATCGAATTAGCCCGATGAGCAAACAACTACAAGAAAATCTGGAGAAGGCCCCATGCAACAGAGCAGATCGGAAGTGGTCGAGCAAAATGGCCTGTTCGAGCTGTCCGAGGGTAGCGATGTCCTCGACAGCCCGCGCTACAACCACGACATCGCACCGACCAAGGTGCATCAGCGCACCTGGAACAAATGGCACATCACCGCCCTGTGGGTAGGCATGTCCATCTGCGTACCCACCTACACCTTGGGCGGCGTGCTCACCGCCTACTTTGGCCTCAGTGTCGGCGAAGCGTTGCTGGCAATCCTGCTGGCCAACGTGATCGTGCTGATACCGCTTACCCTCAACGCCTTCCCCGGTACCAAGTACGGCATACCGTTCCCGGTGTTGCTGCGCTCGTCGTTCGGCATCCTGGGCTCCAACGTACCGTGCCTGATTCGCGCGGTAGTCGCCTGTGGTTGGTTCGGTATCCAGACCCTGTTCGGCGGGCTGGCCATTCACCTGTTCCTCGGCTCGGTGTTCGACGGCTGGAAGGCCCTGGAGGGCACCGGTGAGGTGATTGGCTTCATGATTTTCTGGTGCCTGAACCTGTGGGTGGTACTGCGCGGCGCCGAGTCGATCAAGTGGCTGGAAACCCTCTCGGCACCGTTGCTGGTGGCGGTGGGCGTCGGCCTGCTGTTCTGGGCCTTGCCGCACATGTCGATGACCGAACTGCTGGCGCAGCCGCCCAAGCGCCCCGAAGGGGCGAGCGTGGTCAGCTACTTCTGCGCCGGGCTTACCGCCATGGTCGGCTTCTGGGCCACATTGTCGCTGAACATTCCCGATTTCAGCCGCTACGCCCGCAGCCAGAAGGACCAGATTCTTGGGCAGATCTTCGGCTTGCCGCTGACCATGTTCCTGTTCGCTTCGCTAGGTGTGGTGCTGACCGCCGCCTCGGCGTCGCTGGTGGGCGAAACGGTGTCCGACCCGGTCAGCCTGATCGGCAAGATCCACAGCCCGTTCTGGGTGGCCCTGGCCATGGCGCTGATCGTGATCGCCACGCTGTCGACGAACACGGCGGCGAACATCGTGTCGCCGACCAACGACTTCCAGAACATCGCCCCTCGGCTGATCGGGCGCAGCCGCGCGGTATGGCTGACTGGCTTCATCGGCCTGGCCTTGATGGGCCATGAGCTGCTGAAGAAGCTGGGGTTGATCGTCTCCGACCTGAGCCTTGAGAGCGTGTATTCCAACTGGCTGCTGGGCTATTCCAGCCTGCTGGGGCCGATTGCCGGGATCATGGTGGTGGACTACTTCCTGATCCGCCGGCAGCAGTTGGACCTGGCTGGGCTGTACCGCGACGACGTGTACCCGGCGTGGAACTGGGCCGGGTTTGCCGCCTTCGCCTTGCCGGTGGGGCTGACGGTGTTGGCAATTGGCAACAGCAGTTTCAGCTGGTTCTACGACTACGGCTGGTTTACCGGCTCGCTGCTGGGTGGGGCGCTGTACTACGTCTTCGCCGGCCTGGCGGCACGCAACCCAGTGGGAGCGGGCTTGCCCGCGAAGAGGCCCGCACCAACAACAAAAAAAGCCTGAAGGAGATACCCGTGACCCCCGTCAAAGAGATCCTGAAGACCACCGCCCAGCACGTCGACAGCAACCGGCTGTGGCAATCGCTGATGGACCTGGCGCGCCTCGGTGCCACCGCCAAGGGCGGCGTCTGCCGCCTGGCCTTGACCGACCTCGACCGCCAGGCTCGAGACCTGTTCGTGCAGTGGAGCGAGGCCGCTGGTTGCACGGTCAGTATCGACGCGGTCGGCAACATCTTCGCCCGCCGCCCTGGGCGTAACCCCAAGCTGCCACCGGTGATGACCGGCAGCCATATCGACACCCAACCCACCGGCGGCAAGTTCGATGGCTGCTTCGGGGTGATGGCCGGGCTGGAGGTGATCCGCACCCTCAACGACCTGGGCGTGGAAACCGAAGCACCGCTGGAAGTGGTGGTGTGGACCAACGAGGAGGGTTCACGTTTTGCGCCCTGCATGATGGGTTCAGGCGTGTTCGCCGGCAAGTTCACCCTTGCGGACACCCTGGCCAAGCGCGATGCCCAGGGTGTCAGCGTTGGCGAAGCGTTGAACGCCATCGGCTACGCTGGCCCGCGTGCGGTACTGGGCCATCCGGTGGGGGCCTATTTCGAAGCGCATATCGAGCAGGGGCCGATTCTGGAGGACCAGGCCAAGACCATCGGCGTGGTCCTTGGCGCCCTGGGCCAGAAGTGGTTCGACCTGACCCTGCGCGGCGTCGAAGCCCACGCCGGCCCAACGCCCATGCACCTGCGCAAGGACGCCCTGGTAGGCGCTGCCGCCGTGGTGGAGGCGGTCAACCGCACCGCCCTTGGCCACCAACCGCATGCCTGTGGCACGGTAGGTTGTCTGCAGGCGTACCCAGGGTCGCGTAACGTGATCCCGGGCGAAGTGCGCATGACGCTGGACTTCCGTCACCTCGAAGGCGAGCAGCTGAATGCGATGATTGCCGAGGTACGCGCGGTAATCGAAGCGACCTGCGCCAAGCATGGCCTGAGCCATGAGCTGGTGCCCACGGCCGACTTCCCGGCGCTGTACTTTGACAAAGGCTGCGTCGATGCCGTGCGCGAATCGGCCAAGGCCTTGGGCCTGCCGCTCATGGACATCGTCAGCGGTGCGGGGCATGACGCGATCTTCCTGGCCGAGCTGGGGCCGGCGGGGATGATCTTCGTGCCGTGCGAAAACGGCATCAGCCATAACGAGATCGAGAACGCCACGCCTGGTGACCTGGCAGCGGGATGTGCGGTGTTGCTGCGGGCGATGCTGGCGGCGTCGGAGGCGATTGCCAGCGGGCGGTTGGCGGCATAGCACCTCGGGCGAACGTCTCTACTGGGCGCGCGCTGTTGATACAGGCTGTCTGAGGTCTGCCAGCAGCGCCTCAATCTGTCGCCTACCTTGCACATGCACCATCGGCACCTGCGGCCCGACAGCCTGGCGCATCGCCTCGATCCCAGGCCGATAGCCCCGATCGAATGTCCACACAAACTTGAGAAACTCCAGAAACGCCCGGTCCAGCCGCTCGCTGCAACCAGCAGGCAGGTCCGGGCGTGGCTTGTTCAGCACACTGCGCAGGATCACCCTTTTCAGGCACGTCAGCCGTGGCGTATCCAGCCAGATTACCAGGTCGGCCCGGGGCAAGCGCAGGTCGAATGTGCGGCGAGCATAGTTGCCCTCACATACCCAGGTTTCCCCGGCAACCGCTTCGCGCACGCGGGCGCGGAACGTCTTGGCATCTGCCTCCACCCAACCGGCCTCCCAGAACAGCGTGTCGAGGTGCACCACGGGCGCCCCCAACCGTGCGCCAATCTGCCGGGCCAGGGTGGATTTACCACTGCCGGCGTTGCCCAGTATCACGATGCGTTGCATGGCCAAGTCCTTTTGGAAAAAACCGGCCATGCTAAATCATCCGACCGGCTCAAGACAGCCATCACGGCCAAGGTGATAGCGCTGCAGGTCCTGCGCCAGGGTCAGCTGCCCGCTGTAATGGGCGAGGGCCTCGTCGCGCACGTTGTCGATGTTGGGGCTACGCCTTGGGTCGCTTTGGTAACGGGCGCTGAAATGCGTCAGTACCAGGTTGCGCACACCAGCGCCCTCGGCAAAGCGCGCCACTGCAGCGGCGGTGCTGTGGCCGAACGTGACCCCGGTGCGTTCGACCACCGCCTGGGTGAACGTGGCCTCATGCACCAGTACGTCCGCACCCTTGGCGACGTCGGCCAGCAGCTCGGGGTTGTCGTTGTCCCCGCACACGATCACCCGCCGTGGCGGGCGTGACGGGCGCAGGTAGTCGTGACCGTCCAGCAACTGCCCGTCGTGCTGCACCGTCAGGCCTTTGGCCAGTTCGCCCCACAGCGGGCCACGGGGGATACCTTCGGCTTGCAGCCGCTGGGTGTCCAGGCGGGGTTCGGGGTTGAGTTCAGTGAACACGAAGCCCACGCTGGGCACCCGGTGCGACAGTTGCACGGTGGTCACCTGCAGGGCCTCGTTGCGCCATTCGGCCAGTTCCTCCACGGCCAACAAGCGCAGTTCGAATGGCAGGAACGTGTCGCTGGCCACCAGGCCCTGGCGTACCCAGTCGTGCAGCGCGACGGGCAGAATCAGCTCCAGCGGCTGGGTGCGCCCGCTCATGCCAGCGCTGGCCAGCAGGCCGGGCAGGCCAAAGCAATGGTCGCCATGCACGTGGGTGATGAAGATTGCACGCAGGTCGCGGATCGACAGTGGCGTATGCAACAGCCGGTGCTGGGTGCCTTCGCCGCAATCGACCAGGTACCAGTGGCTGCCGTTGGTTTCGATCACGGCCGTGGCGCTGACATTGCGTGCCTTGGTCGGCACCCCGGCGGAGGTGCCGAGGAACAGCAGGTCCATGGTTCAGGTTCCCTTTTTCAGCTCAACAGCGACAGGTCGCGCAGCAGGGCCTGCAGCCCTTGTGGCACCAGCGGGCCAATGCGTGCGAAGTCGGCGCTGTCGCACCAGCGCGCACGGAACGGGCTGCTGTCTGACTCCTGGCCGTCAAGCCAGTCTTGCTGGTACAGGCTGGCATCATCGAAGCGCGCGTCATACACCTGCACGATCTCATGCCCTGGCTTGTCGGCATAGGTGAACAGGCTTTCCAGGGTGCCGAGCAGTTTTACCGCGCTGATCGGCTGGCCCAGCTCCTCGGTGATTTCCCGGGCGATGGCGTCGCGGCCCAGCTCACCGAACTCGATACCGCCACCCAGCGGGCGGCACAGGGTCTGCCCACTGGACGGGTCGTCGAACACGTTGACGAGGATCTTGCCCTGATGGTGGAACACGCACAGGGCAAGAAAGCGGATGCGCGGTGTTGGCAGCGGTTGGGGCGTCACGGGCTCGTTCCTTCGAGGCGATAAAGGGCGCACACCATAGCCCGATTGCCGCCTGCCGTCGACGGCCTGCTAGTCGCCCTGGCGCCAGATGAGCTTGCTGGTGTCATAGCCTTGCTCGCGAGCGATCGTCAACAGTTGCTCGCGCTGTTGGTCGGTGACCGCCGGCGTGCGCGAAAGCAGCCACAGGTACTCACGGTTGGGGTGCCCGACCAGCGCCACGCGGTAGTCCTTGTCGTGGTACAGCACCCAGTACTCGCCCTTGGTCAGGCCCGGTGCCAGGCGGCTGAACCAGTTGTCGAAGCGTACCCACAGCTTGTCGGTGCTGCCCGGTTGCTGGGCCTCGGCGATGCCCTTGGCTTCATTCCATTGGCCGTCCTTTTCCTTGCAGCGGTTGGTCACGTCGATGCGGCCATCGGTACGCAGGCCATAGTGCGCCTCGGACTGCACGCAGTTGCGCTGGAAAAACATGGGCAGCCGTGCCAGTTCGTACCAGGTGCCCTGATAGCGTTGCAGGTCCACCTGCTGGGTGCGCGGCGGTGCCGGGTGATCGTTGCCAGCGCAGCCGAGCAGGGCCAGGGTCATGCAGGAAAGCAGCAGCGTGGTACGTAGCGCCATGGTGAACCTCCTTGAGGCGGATGGGGGCTTACCTGTGTTTCGATGCGGGCGCGGGGCAAAAGTTGTACGCGTTTACCTTTATTCGAATGAGCCGGTCTGCACTTGACCTGCGCGCACGTAGCGGGCGATGACCACGCCCTTGGGTGAGACCACCCAGTGCTGCAGGGTGAAAGCCGCCGCTGCCGCATCATTGCCGAACAGGCGTTTACCGTGGCCTAGCAGCAAGGGGTGGATCAACAATTGCAGTTCATCGACCAGGTCGGCCGCCAGCAGTTGCTGCACAAGGTCGGCGCTGCCCTGGGTCAGCAGGTTGGCGCCGTCTTGCTGTTTAAGTGCGCTTACCGCTGTGGCTACGTCCCCGCCAAGCGGGTGGCTGTTGTGCCACTCGAGGGTAGCAGGGGTGTGGGTGGCTACGTGCTTGGGTACGCTGTTGAACAGGTTGGCGATGGAGAAGTCTTGCGAGTCGTCTTTTATTTTTGGCCAGTAGCCAGCAAAGATGTCATACGTGCGCCGGCCGAGCAGCAACTCGAAGGGCTGGCTGAACAATGCCTGCATGGCCTGGCCGAAGACTTCTTCGGCGTAGGGCACGATCCAGCCGCCGTAACTGAAACCGCCGCTGGTGTCCTCTTGCGGGCCACCGGGGGCTTGCATGACGCCGTCGAGGCTGATGAAGGCGGCTACGATGAGTTTGCGCATGGGGACTCTCCGGTTGGCAGCCTGGGGGTGGCGGCCTTCATGGGTAGTCGAATGGCAAAAGGCAAAATCGACAGGGTTGACCTGTGCCGGCCCCTTTCACGGGCTCACCCGCGAAAGGGCCGTTACAAACTCACAGCCAGTAGGTCACTGCCCACCATCCCAGCCCACCCATCACTACGGTATAGGGCAACGCCATCCACACCATTCGGCCATACGACAGCCGGATCAACGGCGCAATCGCCGAGGTCAGCAGAAACAGAAACGCCGCCTGCCCGTTAGGCGTCGCCACGCTGGGCAGGTTGGTGCCGGTGTTGATCGCCACCGCCAGCGTTTCGAAATGCTCGCGGCTCATGCCGCCATTGAGAAATGCCTGTTTCACTTCGGTGATATAGATAGTGGCGACGAACACGTTGTCGCTTATCGCCGACAGCAAACCGTTGGCCAGGTACAGCATGCCCGGTTGCTGCTCGGTCGGCAGAGTCAGCACCCAGCTGATCAAGGGGCTGAACAGTTGCTGCTGGTGAATTACCGCGACCACGGCGAAAAACACCACCAGCAGCGAGGTGAACGGCATGGCGTCCTGGAAGGCACGGCCCAGGCGGTGTTCGTCGGTGATACCGGTAAAGGCCGTGATCAGCACGATCACCATCAGGCCAATCAGGCCGACCTCGGCCACATGCAGCCCCAGGCAGATGATCAGGATCAGCGCAGCGAGCCCTTGCACCCACAGTGCGATGCGTTGCGCCTGAGTGCGCGCGGCGTCGTCTTCGGCCGCATAGGCGGCCAGCACCTGGCGTACCGGCTCGGGCATCAACGTGCCATAGCCAAACAGGCGCAGCTTTTCCAGCAGCACGCAGGTCAGCAGGCCGGCACCCAGCACCGGCAGCGACACGGGGGCCACCTTGAAGAAGAAATCGGCGAAGTGCCAACCCATTTCGTGGCCGATCAGCAGGTTCTGCGGCTCGCCCACCAACGTGCAAACCCCGCCCAGGGCGGTGCCCACCGCGCCATGCATCAGCAGGCTGCGCAGGAAGGCGCGGAACTGGTCGAGGTCTTCGCGGTGCAGCTGGGCGACCTGCTGGTCGCTGTCCAGTGCACTGTCTTCACGCGGATTGGCCCCGGACGCGACGCGGTGGTACACCGCATAGAAGCCGACGGCGGCGCTGATGATTACCGCCGTCACGGTCAGCGCATCGAGAAACGCCGAAAGAAACGCCGACAGCACGCAGAATAGCAGCGACAGGATTGCCTTCGAGCGCACCCCAAGCAGGATGCGCGAGAACAGGAACAGCAGCAGCTCCTTCATGAAGTGAATGCCGGCCACCATGAACATGAGCAGCAGAATCACCGGGAAGTTGTGTTGCAGTTCCTCGTACAACGCCTGTGGTGTGGTCATTTGCAGCAGCAGGGCTTCGACCAGCAACAGGCCGCCGGGCATCAACGGGTAGCACTTCAGCGCCATGCCCAAGGTGAAGATGAACTCGAGCACCAGTGCCCAGCCGGCCGCAACCGGGCCTACGGTTACCAGCAGCAGCGGGTTGAGCACCAGGAACAGGCAGATGATCGCCTTGTACCAAAGCGGCGACTGGCCCAGAAAGCCATGGGCGAGGGCGCCGGTCAGGGAGCGTGACATGAATATGTATCCTTATAATTCGGCGATGGCGCACGGTGCCGTATCAGCACGACTTAGGCAAGTCGCGCAGTCCCGCTTTTGGCACAAGTGCGGTCATCGGGCTGGGTTAACATCCGGGCCATGAACCTTTCACCCGCAGGAGTGCCGCCCGTGACCGAGTACAGTGCATTCAAGGTCGAACTGACCGACAACATCGCCCACGTTCAGATCAACCGCCCGGAAAAGGTCAACGCGATGAACGCGGCCTTCTGGGATGAGATCGTCGAAATCTTCCAGTGGATCGACGACACCGATGCCGTGCGCGCCGTGGTAGTCAGCGGTGCCGGCAAGCACTTCTCTGCCGGTATCGACCTGATGATGCTGGCGTCCCTGGCCGGGCAGATGGGCAAGGACGTGGGCCGCAATGCGCGTTTCCTGCGCAAGACCATCCAGCGCCTGCAGGCCTCGTTCACTGCCGTGGACAAGTGCCGCAAGCCAGTACTGGCCGCCGTGCAGGGCTATTGCATCGGCGGCGCTATCGACCTTGTCTCGGCCTGCGACATGCGTTACTGCAGCGTTGATGCGCAGTTTTCGATCAAGGAAATCGACATGGGCATGGCGGCCGATGTCGGTACACTGCAACGTTTGCCACGTATCATCGGCGACGGCATGATGCGTGAGCTGGCCTTCACCGGGCGCAATGTGGCGGCCGACGAGGCGCTGCGCATAGGCCTGGTCAACCGGGTTTATGATGATCAGGCCGCAATGATGGACGGTGTCTTTGCCATCGCCCGCGAAATTGCCGCAAAATCGCCAATCGCCGTGGCCGGCACCAAGGAAATGCTCAGCTACATGCGTGACCATCGCATCGACGATGGCCTGGACTACATCGCCACCTGGAACGCCGCGATGCTGCAATCCGAAGACTTGCGCGTGGCCGTGGCGGCGCACATGAGCAAACAAAAACCGACGTTCGCCGACTGATCGGGCCGGGGGACGCGCAGTAAAGGAACCCCCCGACATGTCAGCACGCTGGACTACCGCAGTACTCGACCCGCAAATCACCGGGGGGCTGGCCGTGGCCCGCAGCCCGGACGGGTTTCTGGTGGACGCCAACGGCGCGCTGTTCCCCCGCGACTGGCTCAAGCGCCAGGACCTCGATGTGCTGTGCGAGCACGGCATCGGCCATTTTGACGGCCAGCCGGTGTTCCTGCTGGAACTGCGCAGCGCCACCGATGTACCCGGCTGCAGCTGGCGCGGCCTTCGCGCCTTCATGCTCGAAGGCGACTTCGACACCTACAAGGTGCTGGGCTACGCCGCGCAAATCGGCACCTGGGCCCGCGAGCACCGCTTCTGCGGCAGCTGCGGCCAGGCCATGACGCAAATTCGCTGGGAGCGGGCAATGTATTGCCAGCCCTGCGACCTGCGCAGCTACCCGCGCATCTCGCCGAGCATGATCGTTTTGGTGACCCGTGGCGATGAAATCCTGCTGGCGCGTTCGCCACGCTTCGTCACCGGGGTGTACAGCACCTTGGCAGGTTTTGCAGAGCCGGGTGAATCGGCCGAGGACTGCCTGGTGCGTGAAGTGCGAGAAGAAGTGGCGGTTGAGGTGCAGAATATTCAGTACGTCGGCAGCCAATGCTGGCCGTTCCCGCATTCGATGATGCTCGGCTTCCATGCTGAGTACGCTGGTGGCGATATCGTCATGCAACCGGACGAGATCGAGGACGCCCAGTGGTTCAGCGTCCACGACCTGCCGCCGCTGCCGGCCGGGCGCTCCATTGCCCGGTATCTGATCGACCTCTACGTGGCGCGCCGCTTAGGCCTGCCCGAACCAGTGCTGCCACGCTAGGCGAACGGTCAACGCCAGTACCACGGTGATGAACACAGGGCGGATGAATTTGCTGCCGCCACTGATCGCCGTGCGTGCGCCGAAGAAGGCGCCGACCATCACCGACAGGCCCATGCACAGGCCGACGATGTAGTCCACCTGCCCGGAAATGATGAACACCGTCAGCGCCGCGATGTTGCTGACGAAGTTCATGCTGCGCGCCACGCCGCTGGCGCGGACCAGGTCGATGGGGTACAGCAGCAGGGTGCTGACCGTCCAGAACGCCCCGGTACCCGGGCCGGCCACGCCGTCGTAGAAGCCCAGGGTGAAGCCTTGCGGCACTTGCCACTTTTTCTTGATGGGGGCATCGGCATCCAGCGGCGCCTTGGGCGTGCCACCGAACAGCAGGTAGATGCCACAGGCGAAGACGATGACCGGCAGCATCTTGTTCAGCCATTCGGCGGGCATGTAGTGGGCGATGACCGCGCCGAGCAGTGCCCCGATCAAGGTGGCGAACAAGGCAGGGCGCCACTGCGCCGGGTGGAAGAGTTTGCGCTTGTAGTAGGTGAAACCGGCGGTAGCCGAGCCGAAGGTGGAGCTGAGCTTGTTGGTGCCCAGTACCAGGTGCGGCGGCATGCCGGCGGTGAGCAGGGCCGGGGTGGTGAGCAGGCCGCCGCCACCGGCGATAGCATCGATGAAACCGGCGACGAAGGCGACCAGGGCCAGTATCAGCAGAGTTAGGGGTTCTACGGTGAGTTCGAAGGGCATGGGTTTTGACAGGCAGAGAGGCAAGGGGCGGCAAAGAGCCGCACTAGAAGGGGGACATGGTAATCCTCGGGTGAATGTGTTGCCAGTGCCGGCCTCTTCGCGGGTAAGCCCGCGAAGAGGCCGGTGTAGACGCAACTACATCAACTACGGATAAATGCCAGTAAATCCGCGTTGATCACATCGGCATGGGTAGTCGGCATGCCATGCGGGTAGCCCTTGTAGATTTTCAGCGTGCCATTGGGCAGTAACTTGGCCGACAGCACCCCGGCGTTTTCATACGGCACGATCTGGTCATCGTCGCCATGCATCACCAGCACAGGCTGCTCGATACCCTTCAGGTCCTCCGTGAAGTCGGTCTGGGAAAATGCCACGATGCCGTCGTAATGGGCCTTGGCGCTACCGATCATGCCCTGGCGCCACCAGTTGCCGATGATACCTTCGCTGGCTTCGACACCGGGGCGGTTGTAGCCGTAGAACGGCCCGGCTGGAACATCCCGGTAGAATTGCGCCCGGTTGCTGGCCACCTGGGCCTGGAAACCGTCGAACACCGCCTTGGGCAGGCCGCCGGGGTTACCGGGCGTCTGCACCATCAGCGGCGGTACGGCGGCGATCAGCACGGCTTTGGCCACCTTGTCTTCCGGGTGTCGGGCTATGTAACGCACCACCTCGCCACCCCCGGTCGAGTGGCCGACATGCACAGCGCCCTGAGTGCCCAGGTGGGCGACCACGGCGGCCACATCGTCGGCGTAGTGGTCCATGTCGTGCCCTTCCCATACCTGGCTGGAGCGGCCATGGCCACGCCGGTCGTGGGCGACCACGCGGTAACCTTGGGCGAGGAAGAACAGCATTTGCGCGTCCCAGTCATCGGCACTGAGTGGCCAGCCATGGTGGAAGTGGATGACCGGGGCATCGCGCGGGCCCCAGTCCTTGTAGAAAATCTGTACGCCATCCTTCGTGGTCACATAGCTCACGGTCGGGTCTCCTGTGTGCAGGCACCTAAGGGAGCTATTGAGAATAGGAGAGATTTCAGCGTAGCAAGCGCCCGGCCGTCTTCAGACGCGATCGCGCATTCTGTACCAGGCCTTGGCGGCAGCTTCCAGTGGTGCTGCCAGCAGATCGCCGCCGGGGAACCGGCCGTTGTCGATGCCTTGGTACAGCGTCAGCAGGTCGTCGTCACCGAGGATGGCGTCGCTCACGGCCCGTGCTGCAGCCAGGGTCGGCAGCACGCCGTGGCCGGAGAAGCCCTGCAGCCAGTAGCGCTGGCCTTCGCGGCCGACGTCCGGGGTGCGCTGGATGCTGCAGTCGATATGGCCGCCCCAGGCATAGTCGATGGCTACCCCGGCCAGTTGCGGGAACACCCGCTCCAGGTAGGGGCGGGTGGCGCTGGCGACGTCCTTGGGAATGCCCCCCAGATAAGTGCAGCCACCGCCGAACAGCAGCCGGTGGTCTGGGGTGAGGCGGAAGTAGTCGGGCACGAACTGGTTGTCGATCACGCAGCTGTTGCGCGGCAGCAGCGAACGGGCCAAGTCGGCGTCCAGCGGCGCGGTAGCTACCTGGTAGGAGCCAACGGGCAACAGGCGCCTCGACAGACCACGATCGAGGCGGTCGATGTAGGCGTTGCAGGCCAGCACCAACACCTGGGCGCGTACTTCGCCGTGGTCGGTACGGGCGACAAAGCCGTCGCCAGCCTGGTGGTAACTGAGCACCTGGCTTTGCTCGTAGATGCGCCCGCCAGCAGCCTCGAGGGTGCTGGCCAGGCCTTGCGCCAGTTTCAGCGGGTTGAGGTGTGCACCTTTGGCGTCGTACAGCGCGGCCTGGTAGCGCGGGCTGTCGACCCATTGCGGCAGCTCGTCACGGCCGATCAGGCGCAGGGCGTCGTAGCCCCACTTGTGTTCGGCCTCGTGCAGGGCTTCTTCAAGTATTTTCACTCGGCGCGGCATGACAGCAGTCCACAGGCTGCCCAGCCGGTAGTCGATATCGAAGCCGTGGCGCTGGGGCAGTTCGCGCATTTCGTCGGCGGCCCAGCACATGCTGGCCCACAACCGTTGGGTACGTTCGATGCCCAGGGCTTTTTCCAGCGGCGGCATGTCGCACGACCAACCCAACAGCGCCTGGCCCCCGTTGCGCCCGGAGGCAGCCCAGGCAACCCGGCTGGCTTCCAGCAATGTGACGCGCTTGCCGGCCTGAGTCAGGCGCAGGGCAGTGTGCAGGCCGCTGAAGCCGGCGCCGATGATGAGTACGTCGGTGTCGTGGGTGCCTTGCAGGGTAGGGCGTAATGGGATGTTGGCGGGGTAGGTCTGGGCGTAGTAGCTGGCGACGTGCTGAGCGGACTGTTTGAACATGTCGGGCTTCCATGAAATTTATTGTGGCTATTTTCATGAAAACTTAGCATGTAAATTTCATGGTGCCAATGTGACGGTCAGGTTGAAGCCTTTTTCCGAGGCTGCCGCGGCTTGCTGGCGGTAGCCTTGCTTCCAGCCGCTTTGCTTTTTCCGCCACCGCGACGCTTCTTTTTCCAGGGAGGCGCCGCCCCGGCCGCCGGCCCGCTGATTGTCATGCGCATGCCACTGCACCGCTCGACCAGCTTGCCCATCCACGTCGATTGCCTGGCGACGAACTCTTCCAGGGTCATCTCGCCGCTTTGCACCATGTCCAGCGCCTGCTCCCAGATTGCCGTGGTGCCTGGGTCGGCAATGGCGCGCGGCACGGCGTCGATCAGGCTGAAGGCTGCTGGCGTGGCCGCCAATGCCTTGCCGTTCTTCACCAGGTAACCACGGTCGAGCAGGCCCTGGATAATACTGGCGCGGGTGGCCTCGGTGCCGATGCCGGTGGTTTCCTTGAGCTTCTGTTTCAGTCGTGGATCGTCCACCAGCTTGGCCACGTTCTTCATCGCCTTGATCAGGTCGCCTTCGGTGAACGGCTTGGGCGGCTGGGTCCACAGGTCTTTCAGCTGCAGGCCATGCACTGTGCAGTCCTGGCCTTCGCACAGCGCTGGCAGCACCTGGGCCGGTGGGGCTTCGCGACCCTTGGCTGGCGTCAGCGCTTCGGGCAGGGCACGGCGCCAACCCGGTTCGACGATTTGCTTGCCCACCGCGCGCAAGGCATGGCCAGCGCAGTCGAAGTCGGCCTGGGTGCGGTCGTACTCATGGTTGGGCAGGAACTGCGCCAGGTAACGGGCGCGGATCAGGGTATACACCGCCTTGTGCTTGGCCGGCAGGCGCGACGGGTCACTGGCGGCGGCAGTGGGGATTATGCCGTGGTGGGCGCTGACCTTGGCGTCGTTCCAGGCCCGTGAGCGGCGTTGCGGCTCGAGGTAGGGTTGCAGCGGCGTGAGGCTGGCATCGGCTCGCTGCAGTGCAGCGAGGATCGCGGGTGCCTCGGCATGCTGGCTTTGCGGCAAGTAGCCGCAATCGCTGCGCGGGTAGGTGATCAGTTTGTGGGTTTCGTACAGGGCCTGGGCAATGTCGAGGGTTTCCTGGGCGCCCAGGCCGAATTTTTTCGAGCACAGCTCCTGCAGGGTGCCGAGGTCGAAGGGCAGCGGCGCGGCTTCGCGCACGCGCTCGGTGGCTACCTTGACGGCCCGGGCAGTGGCGGCATTGCCGATGTCGGTGGCGGCCTGTTGTGCCAGGTCCTGCTTCAGGCAGCGACCCTGGTCGTCGCAGGCGTCTTCGGGGGCGCGCCATTGGGCATTGAAGCGCTGAGCGGCGTGTTCCAGTTGCACCTCGATGGCCCAGAACGGCACCGGCACGAAATCGGCGATGCTGCGGTCGCGGTCGACCACCAGGCGCAAGGTGGGTGTTTGTACCCGGCCCACCGGCAGCACGCCCTGGTAGCCGGATTGGCGGCCCAGCAGGGTGAACAGCCGGCTCATGTTCATGCCGATCAGCCAGTCGGCGCGCGAGCGACCTAGCGCCGAATGGTACAGGTTGAACGTTTCATGGCCCGGCAGCAGGCGCGCCAAGGCCTTGCGGATGGAGGCGTCATCCAGCGCCGACAGCCACAGGCGCTGCACCGGGCCACGGTAGCGGCAATGCTCGACCAGCTCGCGGGCGATCATTTCGCCTTCGCGGTCGGCGTCGGTGGCGATCACCAGCTCCCGTGCTTCGCCGAGCAGGCGCTTGACCGCCTTGAACTGGCTGGCAGTCTTGGGCTTGACCAGCATCTTCCACTTGTCGGGAATGATCGGCAGGTCGGCCAGGTTCCAGCGCTTGTAGCGTTCGTCATAGCTGTCGGGCGGGGCGGTTTCCAGCAGGTGGCCGATGCACCAGGTGACGCAGACGTCGGTGCCTTGCCAGCAGCCGTCGCCTTTGCGGTTGGCGCCGAGCACTTTGGCGATGTCTTTTGCCTGGGAGGGTTTTTCGCAGAGGAACAGGCGCATGGCCGGGGACGCTTTATCGGGGCTGATAGGCCCTAGGATGCGCAAGCAGGGGCGCGGAGGCAAGTTTTATCTGGATGGATGTACAGGTTTTTTGTCAGCAAGGATATACATGA